>NZ_JBMOWQ010000007.1:0-15904 GCF_049310485.1 Pseudomonas sp. GZD-209 | reverse complement strand
TGCCCCCTTTTTCTCCCCCACCCCCCCCCCCCCCCTCCCCCCTTCCCCCCCCCCCCCCCCCCCCCCCCCCCCCCCCCCCCCCCCCCCCCCCCCCCCCCCCCCCGCTCCTACAACGAACGTACAAGCCCAGCGAGCCAGAGGCTGCGCAGCAACCCTTCCCGCCCCATGCAGCAGCCCGGGGATGCCACCACCCCATTTCACCGCTACAATGCCCGCCTTACCGTGACAGCCCGAACCTATAACGACATGTCCCTTCCAAAGCACCACCTGGAACTGCTCAGCCCTGCCCGTGACGTGAGCATCGCCCGCGAGGCGATCCTGCACGGCGCAGACGCCATCTATATCGGCGGCCCGAGCTTCGGCGCGCGCCACAACGCCTGCAACGAGGTCAGCGAGATCGCCGAGCTGGTGGAGTTCGCCCGGCGCTACCACGCGCGGGTGTTCACCACCATCAACACCATCCTCCACGACAACGAGCTGGAGCCGGCGCGCAAGCTGATCCATCAGCTGTATGACGCCGGGGTCGATGCGCTGATCGTCCAGGACCTGGGGGTGATGGAGCTGGATATCCCGCCGATCGAGCTGCACGCCAGCACCCAGACCGACATCCGCACCCTGGCCCGGGCCAAGTTCCTCGACCAGGCCGGTTTCTCGCAGCTGGTACTGGCCCGTGAGCTGAACCTGCAGGAAATCCGCGCCATCGCCGCCGAAACCGACGCGGCCATCGAGTTCTTCATCCACGGCGCGCTGTGCGTGGCCTTCTCCGGCCAGTGCAACATCTCCCATGCCCAGACCGGGCGCAGCGCCAACCGTGGCGACTGCTCCCAGGCCTGCCGCCTGCCGTACACCCTCAAGGACGACCAGGGCCGCGTGGTCGCCTTCGAGAAGCACCTGCTGTCGATGAAGGACAACAACCAGACCGCCAACCTGGCCGACCTGGTGGATGCCGGCGTGCGCTCGTTCAAGATCGAGGGCCGCTACAAGGACGTGGGCTATGTGAAGAACATCACCGCCCACTACCGCAAAGAGCTGGACGCCATCCTCGAAGGCCGGCCGCAGCTGGCCCGCGCCTCCAGCGGGCGCACCGAGCACTTCTTCGTGCCCGATCCGGACAAGACCTTCCACCGTGGCAGCACCGACTACTTCGTCAGCGACCGCAAGATCGACATCGGCGCCTTCGACTCGCCGACCTTCACCGGCCTGCCGGTGGGCGTGGTGGAGAAAGTCGGCAAGCGCGACCTGCAGGTAGTGACCGACGTCCCCCTGAGCAACGGCGACGGCCTCAATGTGCTGGTCAAGCGTGAGGTGGTGGGTTTCCGCGCCAACATCGCCGAACTCAAGAGCGAGTCCGAAGACGACGGCCAGAAGCGCTACCGCTACCGCGTCGAGCCCAACGAGATGCCCGAGGGCCTGTACAAGCTGCGCCCCAACCACCCGCTGTCGCGCAACCTCGACCACAACTGGCAGCAAGCTCTGCAGCGCACCTCGGCCGAGCGCCGGGTGGGCGTCGAGTGGCACGCGGTGCTGCGCGAGCAGCGCCTGATGCTGACCCTCAGCAGCGAGGAAGGCGTGAGCGTGCAAGTGGCCCTGGATGGCCCGTTCGGCGCCGCCAACAAGCCGCAACAGGCGCTTGAGCAGTTGCACGACCTGCTCGGCCAGCTCGGCACCACCATGTACCACGCCAACGCCATCGAGCTGGACGCGCCGCAGGCGTACTTCATCCCCAACTCGCAGCTCAAGGCCCTGCGCCGCGAAGCCATCGAGGCGCTGACCGAGGCGCGGGTCAAGGCCCACCCCCGTGGCGCTCGCAAGGCCGAGACCACGCCAGCGCCGGTGTACCCCGAGTCGCACCTGTCGTTCCTGGCCAACGTCTACAACCAGAAGGCCCGCGACTTCTACCACCGCCATGGCGTGCAACTGATCGACGCCGCCTACGAGGCCCATGAAGAGCACGGCGAAGTGCCGGTGATGATCACCAAGCACTGCCTGCGCTTCTCCTTCAACCTGTGCCCCAAACAGGCCAAGGGCGTCACCGGCGTGCGTACCAAGGTTGCACCGATGCAGCTGATTCAGGGCGATGAAGTACTCACCCTGAAGTTCGACTGCAAGCCGTGCGAGATGCATGTGATCGGCAAGATGAAAGGCCACATCATCGACCTGCCCACCCCAGGCAGCGCCGTGGCCCAGGTGGTCGGGCATATCAGCCCGGAAGACCTGCTCAAGACCATTCCGCGCGCGCCGCACTGATCGTTCTGCGCTGCGACCACTTCGCGGGTTTCCTCGCGAAGTGGTCGCAAAGATCCATAAAAGTCTCAAAAGAGACCTTTATTCTTGATCCTTCTCTTGTTTTCTGCACAATGCCAAGCATGCGAACAACGCGAGGCAACCCGATGCAACCCACACCTCACGACGAACGCCTGCTCAAGGCCTTGGCCAACGCCATGGTGGTCCACCCACGGGCGACCCTGAAAGAGCTGGCCGAAACCGCCGGCGTCAGCAAGGCCACCCTGCACCGCTTCTGCGGCACCCGCGACAACCTGATCGAGATGCTGGAGAACCATGGCGAGCAGGTGCTCAACCAGGTCATCCGCGACGCCGACCTCACGCAGGTCGAGCCGCTGCCTGGGCTGCGCCACCTGATCGCCGAGCACCTCAAGCACCGCGAGATGCTGGCCTTCCTGATGTTCCAGTACCGCCCCGATACCTTGCTGGGCGACAGCGAGGATCGTCGCTGGCATGCCTATACCCAGGCCATGGACGCGTTCTTCCTGCGCGCCCAGCAATTGGGGGCGCTGCGCATCGATATCAGCGCGGCGGTGTTCACCGAGATGTTCCTGAGCATGATCTTCAGCATGGTCGACGCCGAGCGCCGCGGCCGGGCGGCCAGTGCCACCTCGGCGCTGACCCTGGAGCAGTTGTTCATTCACGGGGCCCAGGCGCCGGCCTGAAGACCGCGACGCCTTCATCGCCGGCTTGCCGGCGAAAGAGCCATCCCATCCACTGCAAAAAAAAAGGCCCCTGGGCACGGGTCCCAGGGGCCAGAGGGTTGGATAACCCAACCAAAGGAGTCGTTGCCTAGCCCTTCATCGGCCACCCGCCACCCAGGGCGCGGAACAGGTCGACCAGGGCTAGCTGACGCTGGGTGCTGGCCTGGATATAGGCCGCCTCGTTGACGAAGTTGTTACGCTGCGCGTCCAGATAGCGCAGATGGTTATCCACCCCACCCTCATAACGCGCCTTGGCCAAGGCCTCGGTCGCCCGGCTGGTATCGACCAGCGCCCGACGTGCGGCTTCCTCGCGGCGTAGCGTGTCGGTGGCGGCCAATGCATCGGCCACCTCACGGAATGCGGTCTGGATCGTGCCCTCGTAGGCCGCCACCGCCGAATCCTTGCGCGCCTCGGCCAGGCTCAGGCCGGCGCGGTTGCGGCCGGCATCGAACAATGGCAGCGACAGCTGCGGCATGAAGCTCCAGCTGCGCGAGCCGCCGTCGAACAACCCGGACATCTGCGCGCTGGAGGTGCCGAAGCTGCCGGTCAGGCTGATGCGCGGGAAGAACGCCGCCCGCGCCGCACCGATATCGGCGTTGCGTGAACGCAAGCGGTGCTCGGCGGCGAGGATGTCCGGGCGGCGCTCGATCAGCGCCGACGGCAGGCCAGGGGTGATG
This sequence comes from Pseudomonas sp. GZD-209, assembly GCF_049310485.1. NCBI lineage: Bacteria > Pseudomonadati > Pseudomonadota > Gammaproteobacteria > Pseudomonadales > Pseudomonadaceae > Pseudomonas > Pseudomonas sp. GZD-209. The sequence continues at coordinate 12,240 of NZ_JBMOWQ010000007.1, read as the reverse complement.
TCCTGCAGCACCATCGGCTGGTCCGGGCGCTCACCCGGGATCAGCTTGGTCGCCTGCGCGTCGCCCAGCAGCAGCACCAGGGCGTTATAGGCCTGGCGTTGCTGGCGCAGCGTGGCTTCGAGGTCGGCCCGGGACTGCTCGACCAGCCCCAACGCCTCCTGATGGTCCAGCGCGGTGGCGGTGCCGGCGCTGCGGCGCTGGCCGACCAGGGCCAGCGAATCCTCGCGGCTGGCGAGGGTCTGGCGGGTCAGCGCCAGGCTGCGCTCGGCGCCATCCAGGGTCAGGTAGGCCTGGCTGACTTCGGCGATCAAGGCAATGTGCGCGGCACGGCCGACCTCCTCGCTGGCCAGGTACTGCTCCAGCGCCGCATCGCTCAGGCTCTTGACCCGGCCGAACAGGTCCAGCTCGTACTCCGGCAGCGCCAGCCCCACCTGATAGGTGCTGCTGACGCCCTCACGGCCATTGCTCGACAGCGCCGCCGGCAGATGCTGGCGATTGCCCGATGCAGCGGCATTCAAGCCGGGCACCCGGTCGGCGCGCTGGATACGGTATTGCGCGCGGGCCTGCTCGATGTCGAGCAGGGTCTGGCGCAACGAACGGTTGTTGCCCAACGCGGCGCCCACCAGCTGACGCAGCACCGGGTCGACGATGAATGCCTGCCAGTCAAGCTGATCCACCACCGGGCCTTGATGCCCGGCAGCGTCGCCCCACTGCGCCGGCACCGGCGCCTCGGGGCGCTCATAGGTCGGCGCCAGGGAGCAGCCCGCCAGGGTCAAGGCCAGGACCAACGGAAGAACACGAGTACCCATGAACATCACTTGGCCACCTCGACAGCCTGTGGCACAGGCGCAGGCTTGCGCTTGAGCAACGACAGCACCCAGACGAAACAGATCGGCACGAACACCACCCCCAGCAGCGTCGCGCTGAGCATGCCGCCGATCACCCCGGTGCCAATGGCTCGCTGGCTGGCCGCGCCGGCGCCGGTGGCGATGGCCAGCGGCACCACGCCGAGGATGAAGGCCATGGAGGTCATCACGATCGGGCGGAAACGCAGGCGCGCAGCCTCGATGGCGGCGTCGCGCAGGCTGTAACCTTTCTCCCACAGCTCCTTGGCGAACTCGACGATGAGGATGGCGTTCTTCGCCGCCAGGCCGATGATGGTGATCAGGCCGACCTTGAAGTACACGTCGTTGGGCATGCCGGTGACCATCACCGCCAGCACCGCACCGAGGGCGCCGATCGGCACGATCAGCATCACTGTCAGCGGAATCGCCCAGCTTTCGTACAGCGCCACCAGCAACAGGAACACCACCAGGATGGCCAGGGCGAACAGGCTGCCGGCCTGGCCGCTGGAGACCTTTTCCTGGTACGAAAGCCCTGTCCAGGCATAACCGATGCCGGGCGGCAGCTCACTGACCAAGCGCTCCATCTCGGCCATGGCCTGGCCGGTGCTGTGGCCAGGCGCCGCGTCACCGGCGATGCGGATCGACGGGTAGCCGTTGTAGCGCACCAGTTGCACCGGTCCTTCTTCCCAGCGCGTGGTGACGAAGGCGCTGAACGGCACCTGCTCACCGCTGGCGTTGGGTGCGTACAGGCGCAGCACGCTTTCCGGGGTCATGCGCTCGCCTTGTTCGGCCTGCACCACCACGCGCTGCTGGCGCCCGGCATTGGTGAAGTCGTTGATCACCGCCGAACCGAAGGCGGTGGCCAGGGTACTGTTGATGGTCTCGAAGCTCACGCCCAGGGCGCGGGCCTGCTCACGATCGATCTGCACCCGCAGCTGCGGCGACTCCGCCAGGCCTTCCATCATCGCGTACAAGATCACCGGGTTGCCGTTGGCACCGGCCAACAGCTGGTCGCGGGCGGCCAGCAGCGCTTCGCGGCCCAGGCCGCCCCGGTCCATCAGGCGCAGGGCGAAGCCACCGGCATTGCCCAGGCCGTCGATCGGCGGTGGGTTCACGGCGGTGAGGGTGCCGTCGCCATGGGCGGCGAAGCGCGCGTTGATGGCGTCGATCTCGGCCGCCGCGGACTGGTCCGCGCCGCGCAACGACCAGTCTTTGAAGGTCGGGAAGGCCAGGGCGGCATTGTCCCCCATGCCCGAAAAGCTGAAACCGCTGACCACGAACGCCGAGGCCACCGCCTCGCGGGACATCAGGAATTGCTCCAGGGCCTGGCCGGTGGCATCCGTACGTACCCGGCTGGCGCCCGGCGGCAGTTGCACGTCGACGATGGCGTAGCCTTGGTCTTCGACTGGCACGAAGGACTCCGGCAAGCGCAGATAGAAATAACCGAGCATCGCCAGGATGCCGGCGTACACCAGCATGTAGCGCCCGGCACGCTGAACCAGCGCGCTGTTCAGCGCCGAGTAGCGATCGGTAAGACGCGCGAAGCTGCGGTTGAAGGCGCCGAAGAAGCCGCGCTTTTCATGGTGGCCCTGGGGCACCGGCTTGAGCAGCGTGGCGCACAGCGCCGGGGTGAAGGTCAGGGCCAGGAAGCCCGAGAACAGGATCGACACCGCCAGCGACAGCGAGAACTGCTGGTAGATCACCCCCACCGAGCCGGACATGAACGCCAGCGGCATGAACACCGCCGACAGCACCAGGGTGATACCGATGATCGCACCGGACACTTGCCCCATGGCCTTGATGGTCGCCTGCACGGGCGACAGCCCCTCTTCGGCCATCAACCGCTCGACGTTCTCCACCACCACGATGGCGTCGTCCACCAGGATGCCGATGGCCAGCACCATGCCAAACATGGTCATCATGTTCACCGAGAAGCCGAGCAGCTTCATCACCATCAGCGTGCCCAGCAGGCACACCGGCACCACGATCGAGGGGATCAGCGTATAGCGGATGTTCTGCAGGAACAGGAACATCACCAGGAACACCAGCACCATGGCTTCGATCAGGGTATGGATGACTTTCTCGATGGCCACGTCGACGAACCGCGAGGTGTCGTAAGGCACCGAGTACTCGACGCCTTCAGGGAAGAACGCGGACAGTTCGGCCAGGCGCGCCTTGACCAGCTCGGCGGTTTTCAGGGCGTTGGCGCCCGGCGCCAGCTGCACCGCGCCGGCCACTGCCGGCTTGCCGTCCAGGCGCGAACCGAAGTTGTAGCTTTCCATGCCGACTTCCAGGCGCGCCACGTCGGCCAGGCGCACCAGCGAGCCGTCCGGGTTGGCGCGCAGCACCACCTGGCCGAACGCCTCGGGGTCGTCCAAGGTGCCTTGCACGGCCAGGGTCGCGGTCAGTTCCTGCTCGCTGGCGCCTGGCGCGCTGCCGAAGCTGCCGGCCGGCACCTGCACGTTCTGGCCACGGATGGCGTTGCCGACATCGTCGATGCTCAGGCCGTAGCCCACCAGCTTCTGTGGGTCGACCCACACGCGCATGGCCGCTTCCGAGGAGAAGAACTGCAGTTTGCCCACGCCCGGCACCCGGCGCAGTTCGTTGTTGATGTTGCGTGCGGCGTAATCGCCCAGGGCGGTGGTGTCGGCCTTTTCGAAGCCTTGTTTGTAGTTGAGCGCATAGATCAGCAGAAAGCCCGCGCTGCTCTGCTCCACCTGCAGCCCTTGGGTCAGCACGGCCTGGGGCATACGTGCCTCGGCCTTCTTCAGGCGGTTCTGCACATCGACCTGGGCCAACTCGGGATTGGTCCCAGGCTCGAAGGTCACCACCACCTCGGCCACGCCGTTGGAGTTGTTGGTGGACTCGAAGTACAACAGGTTCTTGGCACCGTTGAGGGACTCTTCGATGACGCTGGTCACCGACTCCACCAGCACCTTGGCCGATGCGCCCGGATAGGTGGCGGTGACCGTGATCTGCGGCGGGGCGACGTTGGGGTACTGGGCCACCGGCAACAGCGGGATCACCAGCAGCCCGGCCAGGGAGATGAACAGCGCCACGACCCAGGCGAAGTTCGGCCGATTGATGAAGAACTTGGACATTTCGCTACCCTCGCCTCAATGCGCTGCGGCTTGCTGTGCCTGGGCCGGGCTGACCGGCATGCCAGGGGCCAGGCCTGCCGGGCTGCCGACGATCACCTGGTCGCCGTCGCGCAACCCTTCGGTGATCTGCCAACGTGCGCCCTGCATCACCCCGGTGCGCACGGCGCGGGCCTCGGCCAGGTTGCCGGTGCCCACCACCATCACCCGTGCTTCGCCGTCGCTGCCGCGCTGCACGGCGCGTTGCGGCACCAGGATGGCCTGCCGGTCGGTGCCCTGCGGGGTGCGCACGCGCACGTACATGCCTGGCAGGAGCGTCCCGTCGGCGTTATCGAAGCGCCCGCGCAGGGTGACCTGGCCGGTGCCCCGGTCGACCTCGACGTCGGTGAACATCAGGGTGCCCTGGCGCTGGTAGTCGGTGCCTTCGACCTGGGCCATAAGCGCCGTGTCGTCGCCACCGGCCAGCGCGCCGTCCTGCAGCGCCTGGCGCAGGCGCAGGGCATCGGCGGCGGACTGGGTGAAGTCGACGTAGATCGGGTCGAGCTGCTGGATCCGCGCCATCAGCGTGGCGTCGCCCTGCCCCACCAGCGCACCTTCGGTGACCAGGGCGCGACCGATACGGCCGGAGATCGGCGCCGTGACCGTGGCATAGCCGAGGTTCAGCTGCGCCGTCTGCACATCTGCCTGAGCTGAACGCACCGCGGCTTGGGCGCTGCGCAACGTGGCGTTGGCGCTGTCAAAGTCCTGGCGGCTGACGGCCTCGATCTTGACTAGCGGCTCATAGCGCTTGACCCGCGCCTGGGCTTCCTGCTGTACCGCCTGGGCCCGTGCCAGGTCGCCATTGGCGCGAGCCAGGGCAGCCTGGAACGGCGCCGGGTCGATCTGGAACAGCACATCGCCGGCCTTGACGTCGGCACCCTCTTCGAATCGCTTGTGCAGCACGATACCGGCCACCCGGGCCCGCACTTGCGCCACCCGCATCGGTTCGACCCGGCCCGGCAGGGTCGAAGCCAGGTTCAGCGGCTCGCTGGCCACGGTCACCAGTTCCACCGGGAATGCTGCCGGCGCAGCGGCCTGCGGTTCGCCCGCCGAGTCACACCCGGCCAGCGCCACGGCCACCGCCAGCCAACTGGCCACCCCAATTGCACGCAAGTTGCTCATCACATCACCCGAGCTTTTGATTGAAAACGGCGCGAATGGTACTCAGGCATACTGAATGAGTCAATTTAGTCTCATTTGATATTCGTGTGAATAATTGTAACCACCTGCCCGGTCGTCGGCTTGCCGCATACCCCACCCAGGCAAGGCGTCAAATGATTACCAAGCCCTGCGGAGAACGCCCATGCCCCTGCACCCCGTGGCCACCCTCGCCCAACTCGATCAACAGCGCCCCCTGCGCGTTCAGGCCGGGGCCGAAGAGGTGATCCTGGTTCGCCATGGCGACCAGGTGCGCGCCTACCAGGGCAACTGCCCCCATGAAGGCGCGCCGCTTGATGAAGGCGTGGTGTGCGGCGGCCTGCTGGTTTGCCCCTGGCACAAGGCTGCATTCGCCGTGGATGAAGGCGCGGTGTGCGAACCGCCTGCGCTGACGGGCCTGCGCCGCTACCCCGTGCAGATCAAGGGCGACCAGGTCTGGGTCGATGATCAAGCCCTGCCCCTGGCGGCAACGCCCCGCCACAGCGATGCACGGGTGTTCGTGGTGGTCGGTGCCGGCGCTGCCGGTTCAGCGGCCGTGGCCACCCTGCTCGACCATGGCTTTAGCGGGCGCCTGGTCTGGGTCGATCAGGAACAGCCCAGTGCCTACGATCGCACCGCCCTGAGCAAATTCGTCATCGCCGGGCAGATGCCGCCGGACGAGGTACCGATGCTGCTGGAGCCCGACGTGCTGCGCCAAAAACAGTTGCAGCGCCTGCACGCCAAGGTCCGCAGCCTGAACGTGGCCAGCCGTGAAATCGTCCTCGCCGATGGTCAGCGCCTGAAGTACGACGCGGCCCTGCTGGCCTCCGGCGGCAAGCCCAAGCGGCCCGAACTGCCCGGCGTGCAATTGCCCGGCATCTGCGTGCTGCGCTCGCGCAACGACGCCGCGCGCCTGCTCGACCTGGCCGAACCCGGCCAGCCGGTGGTGATCGTCGGCGATGGCTTCATCGGCCTGGAAGCGGCTTCGGCACTGCGCAAGTACGGCCTGCAGGTGCATGTGGTGACCCGCCATGCGGTGCCGCTGGCGAAACAGCTGGGCGAGCGCATCGGCCTCAGCCTGCGCGAGCTGCACGAGCGCAAGGGGGTGGTGTTCCATGGCCCTACCGAAGTGGCCGCTTTCGAAGGCGGTGAGCGGGTCGAGGCCGTGGCCCTCGCCAACGGCGAGCGCCTGGCCACACCGCTGGTGCTGCTGGGCACGGGCGTCACGCCGGCTACCGGGTGCCTCCAGGGGCTACAACTGGGCGAAGACCGCTCGGTGCAGGTCGACGCCCATCTGCAGGCCGCCGAAGGCCTGTGGGCGGCCGGCGATATCGCCACCTTCCCCCTCGCCGGGCGCCCGGTGCGCATCGAGCACTGGCGCCTGGCCCAGCAACAGGGGGTGATCGCTGCCGCCAACATGCTCGGCGAGCGGCGCCGCTACGATGATGTGCCGTTCTTCTGGACCTACCAGCATGGGCGCACCCTCGAGGTGCTCGGGCATGGGCGCCAGTGGAACCGCATCGAGTATGTCGGTGAGCCCGAGCACGGCGACTTCATCGCCCTGCAATGCATCGACGACCAGGTCGAGGCGGTGATCGCCAAGGGCTATGCGCGGGCCATGGCGGTGCTGTCGCAACGGATGAAACGGCCGTTGTCCAGCCGCGAGGCGCGGGAGCTGATCGATGCCTGGCCAGACTGACTCAGCCCAGCGCGCCGTGCAGCACGTCGTAGTGGGGCAAGGCTGGCACCTGCACCTTTCAAAGTGCCCGGGTTCTGTGTAAAAACACCTGACCCTCATCGCACGCAAAGGATTCCCGGCAATGATCTACCGCCCCCTCGGCCAAAGTGGCCTGCAAGTCTCGGCCCTGACCCTCGGCAGCATGATGTTCGGTGAACAGACAAGCACCGAAGACGCCCTGCGCATCATCGACAAGGCCTGGGACCAGGGCATCAACTTCGTCGACACCGCCGATGTGTACAACGGCGGGCGTTCCGAGGAGATCGTCGGCGAGGCAGTGGCGCGCAACCGCCAGGAGTGGATCGTCGCCTCCAAGGCCGGCTACGGCCCGGTGGATGGCCTGCCCAACCGCAGCGGGCTGTCGCGCAAGCACCTGTTCAACGCCATCGAAGCCACGCTTACGCGCATGGGCACCGACTACCTGGACATCTACTACCTGCACCGCGAAGACCACAGCGTGCCATTGGAGGAGACCGTGCGCGCCATCGGCGACCTGCTGGCGCAAGGCAAGATCCGCTACTGGGGCGTGTCCAACTTCCGCGGCTGGCGCATCGCCGAGATCTGCAACGTCGCCGACCAGCTCGGCGTGGCCAAGCCGGTGGTCAGCCAGCCGCTGTACAACATCGTCAACCGCCAGGCCGAGCCTGAGCAGCTGACCGCAGCGGCCTACCATGGCCTGGGCGTGGTGCCGTTCAGCCCGCTGGCCCGTGGCGTGCTCAGCGGCAAGTATGCCCCGGGCTCCGTGCCGGACGCCGGTAGCCGCGCCGGGCGCCAGGACAAGCGGATCATGGAAGTGGAATGGCGCCAGGAGTCGCTGGGCATCGCCCAGAAGATCCACGCCTACACCGAGGCCAAGGGCGTGGGCATCGTTGAGTTCGCGATTGCCTGGGTGCTGAACAACCGCCTGGTCAGCTCGGCCATCGTCGGCCCGCGCACCGAGGCGCAGTGGGACACCTACGCCGGTGCTCTGGAGGTGAAGGTAACCGCCGAAGACGAAGCCTTCATCGATTCGCTGGTAACCCCGGGCCATGCCTCCACGCCCGGCTTCAACGATGTGGCGCACTTCGTCAGCGGGCGCCTGCCACGCGCCTGAGTGCTGCCAGGGTGGTGCGGCTCAGCGCCGCGCCACCTGCCACAGCCGTGCAACGTCCCCTGCCCGTGCCGTGAGCAGATTGCCCGCGTCAGCACAGGCCTGCTCCAGGCTCATCGGCCCGCTGGCCAGGGCAAACGCGGCGTCGATGCCGTGCGCATACAGCTGCTCATAGCCCGCGCCCAAGGTACCCGCCAGCACCACAACGGGCACGTCATGGCGTTTGGCGACCCGCGCGACACCCATGGGGGTCTTGCCCCGCAGGGTCTGCGCATCGAAACGCCCCTCGCCGGTGATCACCAGGTCAGCGCCCTGCACCAGCGTATCCAGCTGTGCCAACTCGGCCACCACCTCGACACCTGGGCGGAACTGCGCGCCCATGAAGGCCTTGGCCGCGAAGCCCATGCCACCGGCCGCGCCGCTGCCCGGCTGGTCACGTACATCCTTGCGCAGCAACTGCGCGCAATGGTCGGCGAAATGGCCCAATGCCTGGTCCAGCGCCTGCACCTGCTCGGGGCTGGCACCCTTCTGCGGGCCGAAGATCACCGAAGCGCCATTGGCACCGCACAGCGGGTTGTCGACATCGGCGGCGACCTCCACCTGCACTTGCGCCAGGCGTGGGTCGAGGCCGCTGGCGTCGATGCGGGCCAGTTGCGCCAGGGCCAGGCCGCCCTCGGCCAGCGGTTGGCCTTGTGCATCCAGCAGGCGCAGGCCAAGGGCGCGCAGCATGCCGCTGCCGCCGTCGTTGGTGGCGCTGCCGCCGATGGCCAGGACAATGCGCCGGGCGCCGGCCGCCAAGGCAGCGGCGACCAGCTCGCCAGTGCCCCAGGTGCTGCTGCGGCAGGCATCGCGCTGGGCGCTGGGGATCAGTTGGATACCGCTGGCCTGGGCCATCTCGATCACCGCGGTACGGCTGTCGGGCAGCCAGCCCCAGGCAGCTTCCACGCTCGCACCCAGTGGCCCGCGCACCTGCTGGCGGCGTTGTTCGCCCTGGCTGGCGGCGACGATGGCCTCCATGGTGCCTTCACCGCCATCCGCCATTGGGCACTCGACCAGGGTGGCCTGCGGCCACACGGCGGCCAGGCCGCTGGCGATGGCGCGGGCGACACCGGCAGCGTCGAGGCTGTCCTTGAACGAATCGGGGGCAATGACGACTTTCATGGGGCTACTCCTGTGCTGATGCCTCGCATGCTGACAGTTGTGTGATGGGGGGGCCTCTGTCGGATGCACAAAAGTGGGGGGTGGGTGTTTGGGCGGATGACTGGTCAAGCAGGATTGGGTGATGGCCACCAGGTGCATGGCGATGGTTTTGCAGCGCCGGTGAGATCGAGCGCCGCCCGCGCGGCGCTTCGCGGGTAAACCCGCTCCCACAGTTTGTTTCGGGCCAATTATTCCTGTGAAAGTACCGGCGCCTGCCTTGGTGCATGCCTTGAGTCATGTGGGGCGGCGGCAACGCCCACGCTGAAACCGCGTCGTACCAACAAGGCGGACCAGGTGATAGCACAGGAGAGACTGGCCCGAAACAGACTGTGGGAGCGGGTTTACCCGCGAAGCGCCGCGCGGGCGGCGCTCGATCTCATAGGCGCTGCACATCCATCGCCATGCACCTGGCCGCCCACATGCGATCCCAAGACAGGCGCCTGGCCGTCACATCGCAAAAATGCCACGGTTCGGCAAACCTCAATCTCAGAACAACTGCCAGGTGTACACCAGGATCAACCGGTTCTCATCGATATCACTGCGATAGTTAGACCGCGCCATGGCATTGCGCACCCTTATCCCCAACCCCTTGAGCACCCCGCTCTGCACCGCATACCCCAGGTCAATATCCCGCTCGCGGTCACGCCCCTCAAACCCCTTGCCAGTATCGACGTTGTCGCCGGTGATGTAGCGCACCGTGGCCGTCAACCCCGGGATCCCCATCGCCGCGAAGTTGTAGTCGTAGCGCAGCTGATACGAGCGCTCGTCGGTATAGGCGAACTCATAGGTCGGCACCTCGTTGCCCAGCGGGCTGATGTTGGCGAACACCCGCGGGAACGGGCTGTCGCCGTACATGGCCTGGTAACCGGCGCCGAAGCTGTGCCCCCCACGCTTGGCGGTGAACATCGAAAAGAATGCCTGGTTGTCGATATCACCCAGCAGCGCATCGCCATCCTCGCGGGCCGTGAAGTAGCCCAGGTTGGCACTGAGCACCCAGTCCCCCAACGGTTTGCTGTGCTTGAAGCCGACGAAACTCTGCTGGTAGATATCTTCCAGCTGCCCGTGCCACAGGCTCAGGCTGCTCAGGTTGGCATTGAACGCATAGTCGCCGCCGACATAGTTGAACGCATCGCTCTCGGCCTGGCGCATGGGCACATGGCCGAGCATGGCGTTGAGCTTGCCGTCGCCGGCTTCATTGCGCAGGTGGGTGGAGCTGAGGTGGCCGGCCTGCACGGTCAACCCGTCGATTTCACTGGAGCTCAGGCTCACGCCCTGGTAGGTCGGCGGCAGCAGGCGGATATCGCTGAAGGTCAGCACCGGCAGGTTGGGCTGCAGTTCGCCCGCACGCAGTTCGGTCTTTGACAGCCGCGCCTTGAACGTCGGGGCGATGCGGCTGTATTCACTGGCGGCGCGACCATCGCCGTGCACCGGCAGCAGGCCGGTGTTGACCCGGTCGGGGCTGCTGTCCAGGCGGATGCCGAGCAGGCCCAGGGCATCCACGCCAAAGCCGACGGTGCCCGGCGTATAGCCGGACTTGAAATCGAGGATGAAGCCTTGGGCCCACTCCTCGGCCCTGGACTGCGGGTTGGCGCCGACGATGTCCGAATAATCACGGCTGAAGTAATAGTTACGGGCGCTGAGGCTGGCCTTGGCGTCCTCGAAAAAGCCGCCGTCGGCAGCCCACAGTGGTTGGCTGAGCAGGCTCAGGCCGATGGCGACGCAAGGGGTTTGGTTCATTCCGAAGCTCTCTGATCTTGTTGTTATGTGATAAAGCGCAGAACCAGAACGTGATGGGTGGCTCAGGACTCCTGTTCAGAAGTGGCGGCGCGCAGCCGTGGCCGGCGCAGGCTGACCAGCGCGTGGGCGAGCAGGCCGAACAGCAGCCCCCAGAACGCCGCTGACAGCCCAAGGAAAGTCACGCCCGAAGCGCTGACCAGGAAGGTGAACAACCCGGCATCGCGCTCGCCGGGCTCGGCCAGGCTGCGCGCCAGGGCTTCGCTGATCGCGCCGTACAGGGCCAGGCCTGCAAGCACGGCGATCAACGCGGCGGGAAACGCAGCGAACAGCGACATCAAGGTGGCCCCGGCAATACCCAGCAGCAGGTACAGCGCACTGCCCGCCACAGCTGCCACGTAGCGTCTGCGCGGGTCTTCATGGGCCTCGCGGCCGGTGCACAGGCTGGCGGTGACCGCCGCCAGGTTCAGCCCGTGGCAACCGAACGGCGCCAACAGCAGGCCGCCCAAGGCACTGGCGCTGATCAGTGGGCTGGCCTCTGTGCGGTAGCCGGCATTGCGCAGCACCGCCATGCCCGGCATGAACTGCCCGGTCAGCGCCACCAGCACCAGCGGCAACGCCAGGCTGAAGGTCGCGGCCAGGCTGAATTGCGGCGTGGTCCATTGCGGCGTGGCCAGGGCCAGCACCAGTTCACTGCCGCGAAATTCGCCACTGGCCACGGTCACCAGGGCGCCCACGGTCAAGACCGCCGCCACCGCATAGCGCGGTTGCACCCGGCGCATCAGCACGTAGCTGACGAACATCGCCAGCACCAGTGCCGGCTGCACCGGCAAGGCGCGGAACACCTCGATGCCGAAGCTGAACAGGATCCCGGCCTGCATGCCGGCGGCGATGGAACCGGGCAGCCGGGCGATCAGGCGGTCGAAGGCGCCACTGATGCCGATCAGCAGCAGCACCGTATTGGCCACCAGGTAGGCGCCGATCGCCTGCTCCAGGCCAATGTGCGGCAAGGCGGTGACCAGCAACGCCGAGCCCGGTATCGACCAGGCGATCACCACCGGCACCCGGTAGCGCAGGCTCAGCAGGCCCCCCAGCACAGCGCTGCCCATGGACACCGCCCACACCCAGGAGGACAGCTGGCCGTGGGACAGGCCGGCGGCTTCGGCGGCGTGGAAAATGATCACCAAGGGGCCGGCGTAGGAGATCAGCGTGGCGATGCAGCCGGCCACGACGGCGGACAGGGAGCAATCCTTGAACAGGGTTTTCATGGGATTTCTCGCAGGGATCAGGTGGTGATCTATCGCGGGGGGGGGGGGGGGACAAACAAGGATGGGGGGGGGGGGGGGGCGGGTGGTGGGG
>NZ_JBMOWQ010000006.1:0-1424 GCF_049310485.1 Pseudomonas sp. GZD-209 | reverse complement strand
GGGTTGCCTCTCCCGGGGACCCCCCCCTCTCTTTTCTTTTTGGGGTGTCTCCCCCCCCCCGCGATTGCTGGCTCAGCCCTCTTGCAACGCCCGCGGCCGCCCGCTGCGCTGTTCGGCGTCGCTGTCATGGGCCTGCTGCAGCTGGAAATCGAACTGCATCTCGGCATAACGCCCCGCCACACCCCGCGCCCCGTCCTCGCGGAAGGTGATCTCCCCCACCAACCCATCCCGGGTGGCATAGGCAAAGTCGTCCCACAGGTACTTGTCGCCGGCCAGGTTGATCTGCGTGGTCAGGTGCCGATGCCCCGGCGCCGAGATGAAGAAGTGGATGTGCGCCGGGCGCTGGCCGTGGCGGCCGAGCAGGTCCAGGCACTCCTGGGTCGGCCCCTGGGGGTCGCAGCCATAGCCGGACGGCACGATGGAGCGCGCGCGGTAGCGGCCCTCGGCGTCGGTGACGATGCGCCGGCGCAGGTTGTACTCGGACTGGCTCTGGTCGAAGAACGAATAGGTGCCGCGGGTGTTGGCATGCCACAGGTCCACCGTGGCCCCGGCCAGCGGCTGGCCATCGGGGCCGCGTACCTGGCCATCGAGGTACATCACCGTGGCCTCGCCCTCCTCGCTGCCATCGTCCATGCGCACCTCGGCCTGGGCCAGCGGTGCACCGGCCACATACAGCGGGCCTTCGATGGTGCGCGGGGTGCCGCCGGTCAAGCCGACCTCGGCATCCTTGGCGTCCTGCAGCAGGTCGAGGAAGTGTTCGATGCCAAGCCCGGCCACCAGCAGCCCGGCTTCGCCGCGACCGCCCAGGCGGTTGAGGTAGTCGACGGCGAGCCAGAATTCGTCCTCGCTGACCTCCAGGTCCTCGATCAGCCGCGCGGTGTCCTGCAGCACGCGCTGGACGATGCGCTTGAGGCGCGGGCTGCCCTCGTCATTGCCAAAGCCTGCGGCTTGTTCGAAGAATTTCTGCACATCAGGGGTGTGGGCGATCTTCACGGTCATGCTCAGGTACCTCGTGTTGTTCTTGTCGTTGGGGGTTTCAGCGGTCGTCGCTGTGGACCGACGAGGGGTGGCGGCACAGGCCGGCGACCTCGATGTCCATGTAGGGGAACAGCGGCAGCTGCATCAGGGTGTCGTGCAGCGCCTCGACGCTGGGCACGTCGAACACGCTGTAGTTGGCGTAGTGCCCGGCGATGCGCCACAGATGGCGCCAGGTGCCGTCACGCTGCAGGCGCTGGGCCAGCTGCTTTTCGTCGGCCTTGAGTTGCGCGGCCTTGGCCGGGTCCATGTCGACCGGCAGCTTTACGGTCATCTTTACGTGGAACAGCATGGTGTTCTCCTTACGTCAGTCGTTGCTTCTGTGGGAGCGGGGGGGGGGGGGGGAAAAAAAAAAAAAAAACACCCCACCACACCCCACCCCCCCCCCA
>NZ_JBMOWQ010000005.1:0-3542 GCF_049310485.1 Pseudomonas sp. GZD-209 | reverse complement strand
GAGCGGGCTTGCCCCGCGCACACGGGCGAAGCCCGTGCCATCCACCGCGGTGCCTGCTTCGCGGGGCAAGCCCGCTCCCACAGGGATTGGGTGTTGCTTCAGCTACGGCGGGCGAAGCGCGCGAGCTGCGCCTCGTCCAGGGTCAGGCCCAGGCCTGGGGTGCTTGGCACGTGCAACTGGAAGTCGCGGTACACCGGCGGCTGGTTGACGATCTCTTCGGTCAGCAGCAGCGGCCCGAACAACTCGGTGCCCCAGGTCAGCTGGCGAAGGGTCAGGAAGGCATGGGCCGAGGCCAGGGTGCCCACGCTGCCTTCGAGCATGGTCCCGCCGTACAGCGCAATACCGGCCGCTTCGGCGATCTGCGCGGTGCGCAGCACGGCGCGCGGGCCGCCGTTCTTGGCGATTTTCAGGGCGAAGATGCTCGCCGCGCCGTCGGCGGCCAGGCTGAAGGCGTCCTCGACGCTTTCGATGGACTCGTCGGCCATGATCGGCGCCGGGCTGCGCTGGTTCAGGCGGATCTGCCCGCCACGGTTGATGCGCGAGATCGGCTGTTCGATCAGGTCGATGCCGTTGTCGCCCAGCACCTGGCAGGCGCGGATGGCCTGGGACTCGTCCCAGTACTGGTTGACGTCGACACGCACGCTGGCGCGCTCGCCCAGCTCGCGCTTGATCGCCACCACGTGCTTGAGGTCCTGGGCCAGCGGGTTGGCGCCGATCTTCAGCTTGAACACCCGGTGCCGGCGAATTTCCAGCATGTGCTCGGCCTCGGCGATGTCGCGGGCGGTGTCGCCGCTGGCCAGGGTCCAGGCCACTTCCAGGCTGTCGCGCACGCGGCCGCCGAGCAGCTCGCTGACTGGCAGGCCCAGGCGCTTGCCCTGGGCATCGAGCAAGGCGCTCTCGATACCGGACTTGGCGAAGGTGTTGCCCTTGGCCAGCTTGTCGAGCTTGAGCATGGCCGCGTTGATGTTGTCGGCGGCCATGCCGACCAGCGCCGGCGCCAGGTAGGCGTCGATATTGGCCTTGATGCCTTCCGGGCTTTCGTAGCCGTAGGCCAGGCCACCGATGGTGGTGGCTTCGCCGATGCCTTGCACACCGTCGCTGCAGTGCAGGCGCAGGATCACCAGGGTCTGCTGCTGCATGGTGTGCATGGCCAGCTTGTGCGGGCGGATGGTCGGCAGGTCGACGATGATCGCCTCCAGCCGGTCGATGGTCGGGCTTGTCATGCCAAGGCTCCAGTTCAGTCAGTAAAGGGTCAGGCCGTCGCCGCCAGGGCCTGGCGCCGGCCACTGGCCAGGTGCACGGCCATGGCCAGCGCGGCGACCGCGCCGGGGATGGCGAAGGCGATGAAATTGAGTTGCAGCGGCAGGTTGATGCCCATCAGCGCGCCACCGAGCAGCGGGCCGACGATGGCGCCGTTGCGCCCGATGCCGGAGGCCCAGCCCAGGCCGGTGGAACGCACCGACAGGCCGTACAGCTGGGCGGCGCCGGCATACAGCAGGATCTGCGTGCCGATGGTGGTGGCGCCGGCGATGAAGATCAGCAGGTACAGCAGCGGCATCGGGCTGTTGACCCCCAGCAGGCTGATCGACAGCGCGGCGGCGATGAAGAACGCCACTTTGACCTTGACCAGGTTGTAGCGGTCGCCCAGCCAGCCGCCGAGGATCGCCCCGGCCATGCCGCCGAAGTTCAGCACCAGCAGGAACGACAGGCTCGAACCCAGGCTGTAGCCGGCGTTGGCCATGAGTTTCGGCAGCCAGGAGCTCAGTGCGTAGACCATCAGCAGGCAGCAGAAGAACGCCAGCCACAGGGCCAGGGTGCGGATGGCCAGGCCGTTCTGGAACAGCTTGAGGACCGAGGTGAGCGTGCTGGCCTTATCGCGGGGCAAGCCCGCTCCCACGCTGAGAGTGTCTCCGAGGGTGACGTCGCAATTCGGATCAAGGCGTTTGAGTAACGTGCGGGCTTCGTCCATGCGACCTTGGCGCACCAGGAAGCCGATGGACTCGGGCAGGTAGTAGAGGATCACCGGCAGCAACAGCAGCGGTACGGCGGCGGCGAAGAACATCGACTCCCAGCCGAAACGCGGCAACAGGAAGATGCCGACCCCGGCCGAGAGCATGCCACCCAGCGAGTAGCCACTGAACATGATCGCCACCAGGGTGCTGCGCAGGCGCTTTGGGGCGTATTCGTTCATCAGCGCCACAGCGTTGGGCATCAGCCCGCCGCAGCCTAGCCCGGCAAAGAAGCGGTAGAGGCCGAACTCGCTGGGGCTGCTGGCGAAGCCGTTGAGGATGGTGGCCCCGGAGAACAGCGCGAAGCAGATGGCGATGCCCTTCTTGCGCCCGATACGGTCGGCCAGGCTGCCGAACAGCAGGGCGCCGAACATCATGCCGAACAGCGCGTAGCTGCCCAGGGCGCCGGCCTGCAGCGGGGTCAGGCCCCACTCTTTCATGATGGTCGGCAGGACCACGCCGTAGATGAACAGGTCGTAGCCGTCGAAGATCAGCAGCAGGCCGCACCAGGCCATGACCATCCAGTGGAAGGGGCTGAAGCGGGCGTTGTCGATGATCGGGTGCACGTCGAGTGTTCGCATGGCATCTGTCTCTTTTGTTTTTGTTGTGTGAAGAGAAAACCTTGCCGGGGCGGCCGTCAGCCGAGGTCGCCACCGCCCACCGGCAGGGTTACGCCGGTGATGTACGAGGCCTCGTCAGAGGCCAGGAAAAGGATTGCGCCGACCTGTTCGTCGAGGCTGCCGTAGCGCTTCATCAGGCTGCTGGATACGGTCTGGTCGACGATCTGCTGGTACCAGCCTTTCTCCTGCGCGCTCTGCTCGGCCTGGTTGCGCGGGATGCGCCGGGGCGGTGCCTCGGTGCCGCCGGGGGCCGTGGCGTTGACGCGGATGCCGCGCTCGGCGGTTTCGAAGGCCAGGCACGCGGTGAGCGCGTTGACGCCACCCTTGGCCGCGCCGTATGGCACGCGGTTGACACCCCGGGTGGCGATGGACGAGACGTTGACGATGGCGCCGCCGCCGCGTTCGAGCATGTAGGGCAAGGCGGCGTGGCAGCACCACAGGGTGGGGAACAGCGAGCGCCGTACTTCGGCCTCGATCTGCTGCACGTCGTAGTGTTCGAAGGGCTTGGCCCAGATGGTGCCGCCGACGTTGTTGATGAGGATGTCGAGGCGGCCGAAGGTTTCCACGGCGCGGGCCATGACCGTGGCGCAGTCGGCGTGTTGCTCGAGGTCGGCGGTGAGGGTCAGCATGCCCCCGCCGGCCAGCTCGTGGACCAGCTCGGAGCGGTCCACCGCCACCACCTGCGCGCCTTCGGCCTTGAGCCGCCAGCACACGGCGCGGCCGATGCCTTGGGCGGCGCCGGTGACCAGGGCGACTTTGTTGTGGAATCTTGCGTTCATGCTCATTCTCCAAAGCGTCGGCGCCGGGGGGGGGGGGGGGGGGGGGGGGGGGGGGGGGGGGGGGGGGGGGGGGGGGGGGGGGGGGGGGGGGGAGGGGGGAGGGGGGGAAGGGGGAGGGGGGAGATAAGGGAGAA
>NZ_JBMOWQ010000004.1:0-12326 GCF_049310485.1 Pseudomonas sp. GZD-209 | reverse complement strand
CCCCCCCCCCCCCCTCCTCCCCCCCCCCCCCCCCCCCCCCTCCCCTCCCCCCCCTTCCCTCCCCCCCCCCCCCCCCCCCCCCCCCCCCCCCCCCCCCCCCCCCCCCCGAGACCGAAATCCCTGTGTGAATAAAAAGAGGCCACCCTCACCCGCACGATGCGGGCAGCCCCGTAAAAGCCTCAGGCTGCCGCGGCGAACTTCTCGTAGTAGAAGTTGGCCGGGGTAATGCCCTGCTCGCGGATGTACTGGCTGACCGCCTCGACCATCGGCGGCGGGCCGCACAGGTACACATCCACATCGCCTTCGTTGAGGTGGCGTGGCTCGATGTGCTGGGTCACGTAGCCCTTCTGCGGATATTCGCTGTCGGGGTTGGCCACGCAGGCGCTGTAGGTGAAGTTGGGGATGCGCGCGGCCAGGGCCTGCAGGCGGTCCAGCTCGACCAGGTCGAAGTCGTTGGTCACGCCGTAGATCAGGTGCAGTGGGTGCTCGCTGCCTTGCTCGGCGATCTTCTCCAGCATTGCGGTGAATGGCGCGAGGCCCGTGCCGCCGGCCAGCAGCAGCAAGGGGCGCTGGATCGGCCGCAGGTAGAAACTGCCCAAAGGGCCGGCCAGGCTCATGCTGTCGCCAGCCTTGGCCAAACCGGTGAGGAAGCTGCTCATCAGCCCGCCCGGCACGTTGCGGATCAGGAAGCTGACTTCGCCGTCCTTGGGCAGCGAGCTGAACGAATAGGCGCGGCTCTGCTCGCTACCCGGCACCTTGAGGTTGACGTACTGCCCCGGCAGGAACGCCAGGCGGTTCAGTGCCTCGCCCTTGATCGACAAGGCGATGGTGCTGGCCGACAGTTGGCGCACGGCGCTGATGGCCGCCTCGAAGCTGGCCTGCTCGGTCTTGCACAGCTGCGACGAGGCCGGGATGCGCACCACGCAGTCGCTTTCGGCGCGCATCTGGCAGGTGAGCACGTAACCCTGGGCGATTTCCTCCTCGCTCAGGGCGTCCTCGATGAAGTTGTCGCCCAGGTCGTAACGGCCCGATTCGGCCTTGCATTTACAGGTGCCGCAGGCGCCGTCACGGCAATCCAGCGGAATGTTGATGCCCTGGCGGTAGGCGGCATCGGCCACGGTTTCCTGGCCGTCGGCCTCGATGAAGCGGGTGACCCCGTCTTCGAAATTCAGTGCGATCTGGTAGCTCATGGTGCACCTCACGGGCGAGCCTGGCCGCGGCGCGCCGTGGGGCACACCGACAGGCTCGGCCTGGTGGATCAGATGTGGTAGATGTCGATGACCTGACGGACGTAATCGTTTTTCAGCACCACCTTCTTGTGCCTGATCAGCGGCTGCTCGCCGCGCAGGTCGAGGGTGTAGAAGCTGGTGCCGAAGTAGCTGTCGGTGGTCTTGTAGCGAAAGCTCAGGGTGTGCCAGTTGAAGCGCACCTGGCAGCTGCCTTCGCCCTGCTCGACGATCTCGATGTTGCTGATGTTGTGCGAGGTGCGGGTGTCCGGCACGGTGGCGCTGGAGCGCTCGGTCTTGATGCGGAATACCCGGTCCTCGAGGCCGCCACGGTTGCCGTACCAGATCAGCGAGATCTCGCTCTGCGGGTCTTCGGTCAGGCTGTCGTCATCGTCCCAGGACGGCATCCAGAACGTCGCATCGCTGCTGTACAGCTCCAGCCATTGGTCCCACTGGGCATCGTCCAGGTAGCGCGCTTCGCGGTAGAGGAAGTCGCGCACAGTGTCATGCAGGCTCATTGCACGGCCTCCACGGGGATCAGTTGCTGTTCATCCTTCAACGCCTGGATCATGGTGTCCTGCCAGTACTTGTGCTGCAGCACGAACAAGCCTTCGTCTTCGGTGCGCACGCCCGACAGCAACGGTTTGAGTTCGATCTCCTTCGCCGCCTCGTCGGCACCTTCGACCCAGTGCTGCGCGCCGCGCGACATGTCGTTCCAGCCGGTGCCGCCGCCGTAGCCGGTCTGGCAGGAACGGAACTCTTCCAGGTCATCCGGGGTGGCCATACCACTGACGTTGAAGAAGTCCTCGTACTGGCGGATGCGCTTGGCCCGGGCATCGGCGCTCTCGCCTTTCGGCGCGATGCAGTAGATGGTGATCTCGGTCTTGTTCACCGAAATCGGCCGGGCGATACGGATCTGCGAGCTGAACTGGTCCATCAGGTACACGTTCGGGTACAGGCACAGGTTGCGCGAGTTCTCGATCATCCAGTCGGCGCGGGCCTGGCCGAAATCGGCGGCCAGCTGGTCGCGGCGCTCGTAGGCCGGGCGATCCTCGGGGTTGGCCCAGCGGGTCCACAGCAGCAGGTGGCCGTGGTCGAAGGAGTAGAAGCCACCACCCTGCTTGGCCCAGGCGCCGGCGCTCATGGTCTTGATCTCGTCGCCCGCTTCGCGCTGCTTGCGCTGGTTCTGGGTGGCGGCGTAGTTCCAGTGCACGGAGCTGACGTGGTAGCCGTCGGCGCCGTTTTCGGCGGTGAGCTTCCAGTTGCCTTCGTAGATGTACGAGCTTGCGCCGCGCAGCACTTCCAGGCCCTCAGGGGACTGGTCGACGATCATGTCGATGATCTTCGCCGACTCGCCCAGGTGCTCGACCAAGGGCTTCACGTCGGCGTTCAGGCTGCCGAACAGAAAGCCGCGGTACGACTCGAAACGCGCCACCTTGGTCAGGTCGTGGGAGCCGTCGCAGTTGAAGCTGTCGGGGTAGCCGGCGTTGCTCGGGTCCTTGACCTTGAGCAGCTTGCCGCTGTTGTTGAAGGTCCAGCCGTGGAACGGGCAGGTGTAGCTGGACCGGTTGCCGCGCTTGTGCCGGCACAGCATGGCGCCGCGGTGGCTGCAGGCGTTGAGGAAGGCGTTGAGCACCCCGTCCTTGTTGCGCGCGATGAAGATCGGCTGGCGCCCCATGGTCAGGGTGAGGAAGTCGTTGTTTTCAGGGATCTGGCTTTCGTGGGCCAGGTAGATCCAGTTGCCCTCGAAGATGTGCTTCATCTCCAGGTCGAACAGGCGCGGGTCGGTGAACATTTCACGCTTGCAACGATAGACGCCCTTCTCCCGGTCATCTTCGAGCATGGCATTGAGGTAGTCGAATCCCAGGGACATGGCCAGGGCCTCCATTGTTATTGTTCAGGCCGGGTCAGGTTATGCCCTGGGTGGGGGCGCAGATATCCAGATCGTGCAGAGTGCTATCCGTTTTGTGCAGGCAGGGTTTTGCGCCATCTGTGCTGGTACTGTTCGCGGGCCGTCAGGTGTTCGCCGGGGAATAGAGTAATGGCCACAAGGTGTTCGCCGGTTTTTTTGCAGCGCCTATGAGATCGAGCGCCGCCCGCGCGGCGCTTCGCGGGTAAACCCGCTCCCACAGTTTATTTCGGGCCAATTATTCCTGTAAAAGTACCAGCGCCTGCCTTGGTGCATGTCTTGAGTCATGTGGGGCGGCGGCAACGCACACGCTGAAACCGCGTCGTGCCAACAAGGCGGACCAGGTAATGGCACAAGAGAGACTGGCCCGAAACAGACTGTGGGAGCGGGTTTACCCGCGAAGCGCCGCGCGGGCGGCGCTCGATCTGATAGGCGCTGCAAGGCCTTCGCCTGACACCTTGCCGCCCTCACGCGGTGGCCAGCCAGGACCTCCTAGGGCATACCACTAAACCCGTAAGACATTTCCGAACCTGCAACCAAATGCTTCTGCCCAGAAGACTCGGGAACTATCCTACGCGCCTGCCGAAAGTTGCTGCATTGTCGGGGAAATCCCTCAGGGCTAACTTCACCCGGTCGCCAAATTGGGTGACCGGGTGTGAGAACCCGACCTGCACTGCCAAGGCTTTAGGTTTATGGCAGCCATGCGCGGGCAGACTTCGGTCTGGCCGGCTTCAGTGCACCGGTTTCTCACCCCGCGTACGGCTGCCACCTTCATCCGTGAGAAAGATCGAGATGGCGGCTCCCAGAACGCACTGAGGTTTCGCCATGAAAAAGATCGTCCCCGACCCACCCCGTTTCTTCCCTTACCTGTCCATATCCCCCGACCTAACCCCCGAAGCCGCCCGCACCGAAGCCACCTCATTGATGGGCTGCCTGCGCGAGGTCCTCGACATGTACTTCGACACCAACAGCGAAGAACAGCGCCAAACCCTGCTGAACACCTGCATCTACCTCAACCAGCTGCGCTACCCCCTGATCCGCCACGAAACAGGAGCGCAGCCATGACCGAACCCTCCACCCACGGGAGCACCACAGGCACCACCACCTGCCTGGAGCTCTACCGCATCCAGCCCGGCATCCCCTTCCAGCATGCCTTCGACGAGTTGTCGGTACTGCTCGGCTGCATCCGCCACCTCACCTGCGAAGCCGAAATGGAAAACGACATGCTCGCCGGCAGCTCGGCGCGCATCCTCAGCGCCATGGCCAAGGCGCTGATCGATGACATGGAGCTGGGAATGAATCGCTCCGGTTGAGCCAATGGCCTCATCGCGGGGCAAGCCCGCTCCCACGATATCTGCGTCGTGGGAGCGGGCCTCCCGTGGGGGAAACACCTTCCCCACCGCCCTCGAGGTCGTGGGAGCGGGCTTGCCCCGCGAAAGGCCCAGAAGGCGTGCGCTGGATTCAACCGGCGAAGTCTGTGGACATCGCCACGCCAAGCTCCTGCTCCACCAACCCACATGTCAGTTCGCGCGTTAGTCAGCTTCATTGATTGAACCGATAGCATTTATCCATTGAACGCCACCGCCAAGGTGCAGTAAGCTCGGGCTCATTCACTGGAGAGCAACATGTCGAAACATTCCTGCAGCCACGCCAAACACACCGGTCGCCCAGCGCACCGCGTGCTGGCCGTTGCCGGTCGTAACGCCGTTGCACCCTTTTATTTTGGTTATTGGTTTAGCTACTAGGCGCCGATAACCCACCCGGCGCCCACTTTCGAGGGGCCGCCGAACATGAGAATACTCAAACCCCCGGTCGGCTTCCCGACCGGGGGTTTTGCTTTTCCGGGCTTTCAAAAACATCGATTCATCTTGAGGACAGATTCATGAACTACGCCACTTACTACTACCCAAGCACCTATGCATGGCGATTTAGCCAATCCCGTTCGGGCCAGCCTGCCGCCTCCGTTCGGTCGATTTCCGGTGGCAATGCCGCACAACTACCCAATTTGACGACCAGTCGAACACCTCGATAGGGCCGACCGCGCGGGCCAGAACCCGCCGTCCGCCCAGGGAAAAACGCCATGCACGCCTCGAACCTCGCCCTGCCCCTGACCCAACCGCAAGCGGCCAACGCCACTGTCAGCAAGCGCCTGCCCAGCCCGCACCTGCTCAAGCAGCAGATGCCGCTGTCGACCGAACTCACCCAGCAAGTCCATGCCCATCGCCAGGCAATCCGCGCCATCCTCGAAGGCCGCGACGAACGCCTGCTGGTGATCGTCGGCCCGTGCTCGATCCATGACCCGCGCTCGGCGCTGGAATACGCCGACCGCCTGGCGGCGCTCAACCATGAAGTCGGCGACAAGCTGCTGCTGGTGATGCGCGCCTACGTTGAAAAACCACGCACCACGGTGGGCTGGAAAGGCCTGGCCTACGATCCGCACCTCGATGGCAGCGACGACATGCACGCCGGCATCGCCCTGTCCCGGGGCTTGATGCTGAGCATGATCGAGCGCGGCCTGCCGATCGCCACCGAGCTGCTGCAACCCATGGCCGCTGGCTACTTCGACGACCTGCTGGGCTGGGCGGCCATTGGCGCGCGCACCACCGAGTCGCAGATCCACCGTGAAATGGTCAGTGGCCTGGAGCTGCCGGTCGGCTTCAAGAACGGCACCGATGGCGGCATCGCCATTGCCTGCGACGCCATGCGCAGCGCCGCGCATCCGCACCGCCACTTCGGCATGGACGCCCAGGGCTACCCGGCGATCATCGAGAGCCTCGGCAACCCGGACACCCACCTGGTGCTGCGCGGTGGCCACAAGGGCCCGAACTACGATGCCCACAGCGTGGCCCAGGCGCGCCAGGGCCTGGCCAAGGCGGGCCTGGCGCCACGCATCATGGTCGATTGCAGCCATGCCAACAGCGGCAAGGACCCGATGCGTCAGCCCGCAGTATTCGAAGATGTGCTGCAGCAACGCCTGGCCGGCGACCGCTCGCTGGTCGGGGTGATGATCGAGGGCCACCTGTTCGACGGTTGCCAGGCATTGGGCGCCGGTGCCCTGAAGTACGGCGTATCGATCACCGACGGCTGCCTGGGCTGGAGCGCGACCGAGACCATGCTGCGCGAGGCGGCCAAACGTTTGTAGGAAACAGTCGGCAAGCCTTGCGAGACAGGGCCTAGACAAGTGCGCTAGGCTTGCCCTTTTTCACCCCCCTAGGAGCAGTTCCCCATGGCCCGAGCCACCGCCCGCCACATCCTCGTCAGCAGCGAAGAGAAGTGCAACGAACTCAAAGCACAGATCGAAGCCGGCGCCGACTTCGCCGAAATCGCCAAGGCCAACTCCACCTGCCCGTCCAGCCGCCAGGGCGGTGACCTGGGCTCGTTCGGCCCGGGCCAGATGGTCAAGGAATTCGACACCGTGGTGTTCAGCGCTCCGGTCAACACCGTGCAAGGCCCGGTGAAGACCCAGTTCGGCTACCACCTGCTGGAAGTGACCAGCCGCCAGGACTGATAGAAGGTTGTTGCGCAGCAACCTTGTGGGAGCGGCGGTGCGCCGATGCGACTTGCCCCGCGATAGCGTCGCCAGTGCCAATGCAGTCGGCCTGACGTCCGCCATCGCGGGGCAAGCCCGCTCCCACGCATTCACCAGGTGGCTGCGTTCGGGATGTGCCGCGCTGCTGCTGGCGCTGCCGGCGGTCGTCCAGGCCGCCCCCACCCACGCCCTCACCGTCTACGGTGAAGCCCCCCGCTACCCCGCCAGTTTCCAGCACTTCGCCTACGTAAACCCGGACGCCCCCAAAGGCGGCAGCCTGCGCCGTTCGGCCCTGGAGATCGGCCAGTTCGACCATATCCTGCCGTTCATCGACAAGGGCATTGGCGTGAGCCAGGTCGAAGGCTGGCTGTACGCGCCGCTGGCCATTCGCGCCTTCGACGAGCCCTACACGGTCTATGGCCTAATTGCCCAGCGCCTGGAGCGCGGCCCCGACGACGCCTGGCTGCGCCTGTACCTCGACCCGCGCGCCACCTTCGCCGACGGCAAGCCGGTGCGCGCCGAAGATGTGCGTTTCACCTTCGAGCTGCTGATGAGCAAGGGCAGCCTCAATTACCGCACGCGTTTCGCCGAAGTGGCCGGGGTGACGGTCGAAGGCCCGCGGCAGATACGCTTCGACTTCAAACAGCCGCACGGACGCACCCTGGCGCTGGACCTGGCCAGCCTGCCCGTGCTGCCCGAACATGACTGGCAGCAGCGCGACTTTGCCAATGGTGCCGGTTTCGACAAGCCCGTGGGCAGCGGCCCGTACCGCATCAGCCGGATCGACAACGGTCGCAGCATCACCTTCGAGCGCAATGCCGACTGGTGGGCCAAAGACCTGCCGGTGGCCCGTGGCCTGTACAACTTCCAGCGCCTGCGCATCGAGTACTTCGGCGACACCGAGGTGGCGCGCCAGGTGCTCAAGGGCGGCGGCTACGACTACAACCGCGAGTTCTCCGCCACCGCCTTCACCCTCGGCTACAACGGCGCCCAGCTCGACGACGGGCGCCTGCAGCGCGCCCACCTGGGGCCGGCCAAGCCGCAGGTGGCCCAGGGTTTCGTCTTCAACCTGGCCAGGCCGCAGTTCCAGGACCGCCGGGTGCGCCAGGCCTTGGGCATGCTCTGGGACTTCGAGTGGAGCAACCGGCAGATGATGCGCAATCTGTACATCCGCCAGCAGAGCCTGTTCTCCAACACCGTGCTGGCAGCCCGCGCGCTGCCGGACGCGGACGAACTCAAGCTGCTTGAGCCGCTGCGCGGCCAGGTGCCCGACGAAGTGTTCAGCCAGGTGTTCAGCGCCCCGGTCACCGACGGCACCGGGATCATCCGCCCGCAGCAGTTGCAAGCCCTGGCGCTGCTCCAGGCCGCCGGCTGGCGCCCCGAGGGCGATCGCCTGGTCAATGCCCAGGGCGAACCGCTGAGCTTCACCTTCCTCAACGGCCAGTCGGGCATGGAACGCCTGCTGCTGCCGTGGAAGCGCAACCTGGCGCAGATCGGCATCGAGCTGAACATCCGCAACGTCGACGCCGCGCAGTACGTCAACCGCCTGATGGCCCGCGACTACGATATGGTCGTCACCGGCTACCCGGTGACCCTGTCGCCGGGCAGCGAGCTGTACAACTACTTCGGCTCCGCTGCGGCCAACGACCCCGGCTCGAACAACCTGATGGTGCTCAAGGCCCCGGCGGTGGACCAGCTGCTCGACGGGCTGGTGCGCGCCAGCAGCCAGCCCGACATGCTGCGCCACGCCCATGCCCTGGACCGGGTGCTGCAATGGAACTACTACTGGATCCCCAACTACTACCCGCCGGGCAGTTCGACGGTCTGGTGGAACCGCTTCGGCCTGCCCAAGGTGCAAGCCACCTATGACGAAGGCCTGGACACCTGGTGGGAGGTCAGCCCGACGGCGCTGACTAGCGAACAGATGGCCGAACGGCTCGGGAAACAGCCATGACCAGCTACATTCTGCGCCGCCTGCTGCTGATCATCCCCACGTTGCTGGCGATCCTGCTGGTCAACTTCGCCATCGTCCAGGCCGCCCCCGGCGGCCCGGTGGAACAGGCCGTGGCGCGGCTGCAGGGCCTCGGCGGCGGCGCCCCCGGCGCACGGGCCGAGGCGGTGCACGGCGAGTCCCGCGCCACCCGTGGCCTGGACCCCAAGCTGATCGAGGAGATCAAGCGCCAGTACGGCTTCGACAAGTCCGCCCCCGAGCGGCTGTGGCTGATGCTCGGCCAGTATGCCCGGCTGGACTTCGGCCAGAGCTTCTTCCGCGGCGCCAAGGTCACCGACCTGATCCTGGAGAAACTGCCGGTGACGCTGTCGCTGGGTTTCTGGGCGACGCTGATCACCTACCTGGTGTCGATCCCGCTGGGCATCCGCAAGGCGGTGCGCCATGGCAGCCGCTTCGATGCCTGGAGCAGCGCGCTGATCGTGGTCGGCTATGCCCTGCCCTCGTTCCTGTTCGCCCTGCTGCTGATCGTGCTGTTTGCCGGTGGCACCTCGCTCAACTGGTTCCCGGTGCGCGGGCTGGTGTCGGATGACTTCGACCAGCTCAGCCTGCTGGGCAAGCTGGCCGATTACTTCTGGCACCTGGTGCTGCCGGTCGGCGCCCTGGTGATCGGCGGTTTCGCCACCTTGACCCTGCTGACCAAGAACGCCTTCCTCGACGAAATCTCCCGGCAGTACGTGGTCACCGCCCGGGCCAAGGGCCTGAGCGAACGCCGGGTGCTGTACGGCCATGTGCTGCGCAACGCCATGCTGCTGGTGGTGGCCGGGTTGCCGCAGGCGCTGATCACGGTGTTCTTCGCCGGTTCCCTGCTGATCGAAGTGATCTTCTCCCTCGATGGCCTGGGCCGCATGAGCTACGAGGCGGCGGTGTCGCGAGACTACCCGGTGGTGTTCGGCACGCTGTTCATCTTCACCCTGGCCGGGCTGCTGATCCGCTTGATCGGCGACCTCTGCTACACGGCGCTCGACCCGCGCATAGACTTCGACGCGAGGGGCCGCTGATGCTCTCGCCCATCGCTCGACGCCGCCTGAAGCGCTTTCGCGCCAACCGCCTTGGCTGGGTCTCGCTGTGGCTGTTCGCCGGCCTGTTGATACTCAGCCTTGGCGCGGAGCTGGTGGCCAACGACAAGCCGCTGCTGCTGTCGTACCAAGGCCAGCTGTATACCCCCGCACTCAAGCGCTACACCGAGCAGCAATTCGGCGGCCAGTTGCCGTTCCAGCCCGACTACCGCAGCCAGTACGTGCACCAACTGATCGAGGGCCAGGGCGGCTGGATGCTGTTCGCGCCCATCCCGTTCAGCGCCGACACCCCCAACTACGACCTGCAGGTACCCACCCCCAGCCCGCCCAGCGCAGTCAACTGGCTGGGCACCGATGACCAAGGGCGCGACGTGCTGGCAAGGGTGCTGTACGGCACGCGGGTGTCGCTGCTGTTCGCCTTTGCCCTGACCGTGCTCAGCGTGCTGATCGGCGTCACCGCCGGCGCCTTGCAGGGGTATCACGGGGGCTGGGTCGACCTGCTCGGGCAGCGCCTGCTGGAGGTGTGGTCGGGGTTGCCGGTGCTGTACCTGCTGATCATCCTCTCGGGCTTCGTCGAGCCGGACTTCTGGTGGCTGCTGGGCATCATGGCGCTGTTTTCGTGGCTGGCGCTGGTCGATGTGGTGCGCGCCGAGTTCCTGCGCGGGCGCAACCTGGAATACGTCAAGGCAGCCCGCGCGCTGGGGCTGCCGGACAGCCAGGTGATGCTGCGGCATATCCTGCCCAACGCCATGAACGCCACCCTCACCTACGTACCCTTCATGCTCACCGGGGCGATCACTACCCTTACCGCGCTGGATTTCCTCGGTTTTGGCATGCCTGCGGGCAGTGCGTCACTGGGCGAACTGGTGACCCAGGGCAAGCAGCACCTGGAGGCGCCGTGGTTGGGCTTTACTGCGTTCTTTGCCCTGGCGCTGATCCTGTCGTTGCTGGTGTTCATCGGCGATGCGCTGCGCGAGGCGTTCGATCCACGCAGGTAGATATGCCTGTACCGGCCCTATCGCGGGGCGCAAGCCCGCTCCCACGTGGGAGCAACTTAAAGACCTGGCGCTATCCCTGTGGGAGCGGGCTTGCCCCGCGATTGGGCCTTCTGATTCAAGCGGATACTGCAAACATGCACGACAACCTCAAGGACTACCCCCAGGTCCGCCAACTGGCCATCCGCTCGCTGTTCGAGATCATCGAGCAGTCCAGCGAAGGCACGGTGATCGTCGACCGCCAGGCGCGCATCGTCTGGATGAACGAGCGCTATGCCCGGCGCTTTGGCCTGGCCGACGCCGCCAGCGCCATCGGCCAGCCTTGCGAGGCGGTGATCCCCGGCAGCCTGATGCGCGAGGTGGTGAGCAACGGCAAGCCAATCCTGCTGGACATGCTCGACACCCCCAACGAGCCGTTGGTGGTGATGCGCCTGCCGATCCACGACGACCAGGGCGCGCTGATCGGCGCCATCGGCTTTGCCCTGTTCGACGAGTTACGCAGCCTGTCACCCTTGCTCAAGCGTTATTCGAGCATGCAGCAGGAGCTGGCCAGCACCCGCTCGCAACTGCGCGCGCGCCAGGCGCGCTACAGCTTCGCCCAGTTCGTCGGCAGCAGCGCCGCCTGCCTTGAGGCCAAGCGCCGCGGGCGGCGCGGCGCGGCCAGTGACTCGCCGGTGCTGTTGCTGGGCGAAACCGGCACCGGCAAGGAGCTGCTGGCCCACGCCATCCACGCCGCCTCGGCGCGGGCGCACAAGGCGTTCGTCAGCATCAACAGCGCGGCCATCCCCGAGACCCTGCTGGAGGCCGAGTTCTTCGGCACCGCCCCCGGTGCCTTCACCGGCGCCGAGCGCAAGGGCCGCAGCGGCAAGCTGCAACTGGCCGAAGGCGGGACGCTGTTCCTCGACGAAATCGGCGACATGCCACTGGCGCTGCAAAGCAAGCTGCTGCGGGTACTGCAAGAGAAGGAATACGAGCCGGTGGGCTCCAACCAGATGCTGCGCAGCGACGTGCGCATCATCGCCGCCACCTCCATCGACCTGCAGGCGGCCATGGCCCGTGGGGCATTCCGTGCCGACCTGTACTACCGGCTGAACGTGCTGCCGATCGAGGTGCCGCCGTTGCGCGAGCGGCTGGAGGACCTGCCGGCGCTGTGCGAGGCGATCCTGGCCGAGCTGGGCAGCCAGTACGAGCTGGAGCCCGAGGCGCAGGCGCTGCTGGGGCGCCATGGTTGGCCGGGGAACATTCGTGAATTGCGTAACGTGCTGGAGCGCGCAACCTTGCTGGCGGACCAGCCGCGCTTGAGTGTGCAGGACTTGATCAGTGCGTTGGGGCCGTTGAGCCCGGTGGGCAGGGCCGCGCCGGCGCTGGACTATCGCCAGGCGTGCGCGCAGTTCGAGCGCGGGTTGATTGTCGATGCCTTGGCGCGCAGCGCCTGGAATGTGCCGGAGGCAGCGCGGGCCTTGGGGTTGGGGCGGTCGACGCTGTACAAGAAGATGGTGGCGTTAGGGATAGAGTCTCAATAAAGAGACCCATATCTCAAAACAGGGATCGTGGGAGCGGGCTTGCCCCGCGATGGCGTCAGCCGCATAAAATCAGCTATTTCCTGTGAGGGACATCGCGGGGCAAGCCCGCTCCCACGC
>NZ_JBMOWQ010000003.1:0-215821 GCF_049310485.1 Pseudomonas sp. GZD-209 | reverse complement strand
CTACCTCCCTCCCCTCCCTTCTTTCTCTTCCTCTTTCTCCCCCCCCCCCCCCCCCCCCCCCCCCCCCCCACGCAGCAATGTCTCAAGATAGAGACTGATAATTTAGCGTATCTATCTTTCTGCATATAAATCAATGACTTAACAAACTGGCACGATTCCCGCTATCCGCATTTCCAACCATAAAAACAACAGTTGGAGATCCCCCCACGATGACCGTGCTCATCGCCCTCGCTGCCCTGGCCCTGCTGATGGTGGCCGCCTATCGCGGTTACAGCGTGATCCTGTTCGCCCCTATCGCCGCCCTTGGCGCCGTGCTGCTCACCGACCCCGCCGCCGTGGCGCCCGCCTTCACCGGGGTGTTCATGGAGAAGATGGTCGGCTTCATCAAGCTGTATTTCCCGGTGTTCCTGCTGGGCGCGGTGTTCGGCAAGCTGATCGAGCTGTCGGGCTTCTCGCG
Source organism: Pseudomonas sp. GZD-209 (assembly GCF_049310485.1). NCBI lineage: Bacteria > Pseudomonadati > Pseudomonadota > Gammaproteobacteria > Pseudomonadales > Pseudomonadaceae > Pseudomonas > Pseudomonas sp. GZD-209. The sequence goes on along the minus strand of NZ_JBMOWQ010000003.1, from coordinate 215,364 downwards.
TTCGATCGTCGCCGCTGCCATTCGCCTGCTCGGCACGCGCCAGGCAATGCTGGTGATCGTGCTGGTCTGCGCCCTGCTCACCTACGGCGGCGTGTCGCTATTCGTGGTGGTGTTCGCGGTGTACCCGTTCGCCGCCGAGATGTTCCGGCAAAGCGACATCCCCAAGCGCCTGATCCCGGCAACCATTGCCCTGGGTGCGTTCTCGTTCACCATGGACGCCCTGCCCGGCACCCCGCAGATCCAGAACATCATCCCCAGCACCTTCTTCAACACCACCGCCTGGGCCGCGCCATGGCTGGGCCTGATCGGCACGCTGTTCGTGTTCAGCGCCGGCATGCTCTACCTGCAACGCCAGCGCAACAAGGCCCAGCGCAAGGGTGAAGGCTATGGCAGCAACCTGCGCAACGAACCGGAGACCGCCGACGACATCAGCCTGCCCAACCCTTGGCTGGCGTTGTCGCCGTTGCTGCTGGTGGGGGTGATGAACCTGCTGTTCACCCACTGGATCCCACACTGGTACGGCGCCAGCCATACCCTGCAACTGCCGGGCATGGCCGCACCGGTGCAGAGCGATGTGGCCAAGCTCACGGCGATCTGGGCCGTGCAGGCGGCCTTGCTGGTGGGCATCCTGATGGTGCTGGTGTGCGCCTTCGGCACCATTCGCCAGCGCCTGGCCGAAGGCACCAAGAGCGCGGTCGGCGGGGCCCTGCTGGCGGCCATGAACACCGCCTCGGAATACGGTTTTGGCGCAGTGATCGCGTCGCTGCCGGGCTTTTTGGTGCTGGCCGACGCCCTGCGCGGCATCCCCAACCCGCTGGTCAACGAAGCCATCACCGTGACCCTGCTGGCCGGCATCACCGGCTCTGCGTCGGGTGGCATGAGCATCGCCCTGGCGGCCATGAGCGACAGCTTCATCGCCGCCGCCAACGCCGCCAATATCCCGCTGGAAGTGCTGCACCGGGTGGCCGCCATGGCCAGCGGCGGCATGGACACCCTGCCGCACAACGGCGCGGTGATCACCCTGCTGGCGGTCACCGGGCTGACTCACCGTGAAGCGTACAAGGACATTTTCGGTATTACCCTGATCAAGACCCTGGCCGTGTTCGTGGTCATCGCCACGTTCTACGCCACCGGCATCGTCTAAGGAGAACTGCATGACGCTCAAAGGCAAGACCGCACTGGTCACCGGCTCCACCAGCGGTATCGGGCTGGGCATCGCCCAGGTACTGGCAGAGGCCGGCGCGAATATCCTGCTCAACGGCTTTGGCGACCCGGCAGCGGCCATCGCCCAGATCAGGCAGCACGGGGTGAAGGTTGCACACCACCCGGCCGACCTGTCCGATGTGGCACAGATCGAGCAGATGTTCGCCTTTGCCGAGCGCGAGTTCGGTGCGCTCGACATCCTGGTCAACAACGCCGGCATCCAGCACGTGGCGCCGGTGGAGCAGTTCCCGGTCGAGGCCTGGGACAAGATCATCGCGCTGAACCTGTCGGCGGTGTTCCATGGCAGCCGCCTGGTGCTGCCGGGCATGCGCGCGCGGGGTTGGGGGCGGATCATCAACATTGCCTCGGTGCACGGCCTGGTGGGTTCCACCGGCAAGGCTGCCTATGTGGCCGCCAAGCACGGCGTGGTCGGGCTGACCAAGGTGATCGGCCTGGAAACCGCCACCAGCAACGTCACCTGCAATGCCATCTGCCCCGGCTGGGTGCTGACCCCGCTGGTACAGAAACAGATCGACGAGCGTGCCGCCAACGGCGGCGATCCACAGCAGGCACAGCACGATCTGCTGGCCGAGAAACAGCCTTCGCTGGCCTTCGTCACACCCCGCCACCTCGGTGAGCTGGTATTGTTCCTGTGCAGCGAGGCCGGCAGCCAGGTTCGCGGCGCCGCCTGGAACGTCGATGGTGGCTGGCTCGCCCAGTGAGGGCGGGCGTTGAGCCTGGCACGGTCTTGCATTCGTTTATCTGCAAGGAGGCCTTATGCGCCAAGCTCGACTCACCGCGTTACTGTCCCTGACCCTGGCTGCCGCCGCCCCGGCGATGGCCGCCAGCCTGAAGGACGTCGCGCCCTACCCCGAGGCGGAAAAAGGCTTCACCCGGCAGGTGATCCACCTGCCGGCCCAGGCCGATGAATCGGCCTACCAGCTGGAAATCCTCGCCGGCAAGACGCTGAAGGTGGACTGCAACCGCCAGCGCCTTGGCGGCAAGCTCGAAGAGCACACGCTGCAAGGCTGGGGCTACAACTACTACCGCCTGGACAAGGTCAGCGGCCCGGCCAGCACCTTGATGGCCTGCCCGGACAACAAGAAAAGCGACGCCTTCGTACCCGTTGTCGGTGAAGGCTTCATGCTGCGCTACAACAGCAAGCTACCGGTGGTGGTCTACGTGCCCAAGGGTGTCGAAGTGCGTTACCGGGTATGGTCGGCCTCGCCGGACGTACAAACGGCTAAAGTGGAGTAACCGCCAGCGTCGGCAAGCCCGCTTTCGCGGCGGGCTTGCCCCACGACAACGCCATCACTGCAGCGAGGGTTGCGGCATGAACGACATACTCTGGCGCCCCTCCACCTCGCAGATCGAAGCCAGCCGCATGGAAGCCATGCGCCGCCGGGTCAACCTGCGCTTCAACCTGCAGCTCGACGATTATGCCGCCCTGCACCGCTGGAGCATCGAGCACCGCGCAGCGTTCTGGCAGACGCTCAGTGAATACTTCCACGTGCGCTGGCATACACCCGCAAGCCAGGTGCTGATCGAGGGCCCGCATCTGCGCGATGCCCGCTGGTTCGTCGGCGCCACCCTGAACTTCGCCGAACACCTGCTGCAACGCCGCGATGATCGCCCCGCCGTGGTCGCCGTGCGTGAGGACGGCAGTCGCCACAGCCTGACCCACAACCAGTTGGCCGCCCAGGTGGCCGGGATGCAACGGGCCTTGCGCCAGGCCGGCATCGTGCCGGGCGACCGCATTGGCGCGGTGATGCCCAATACCTGGGAAACCCTGATAGCGATGCTCGCCGCCAGCAGCCTTGGAGCGGTATGGTCCAGCTGTTCTCCGGAGTTCGGCACCCACGGCATCATCGACCGCTTCGGGCAGATCGCGCCAAAACTGCTGATTGCCTGCGCGGGCTATACCTACGCCGGCAAAACCGTGGACCAGGTCGACAAGATCAACCAGGTCGTCGCCCAGCTGCCGCAACTGGAACACCTGCTGGTAGTGCCCTACACCCGACAGCAGACCCGCAGCGAAGAGTTCAACGGACCCCAGGTCACCCTGTGGGATGATTTCTTCCAGCCCGGCGGCAGCCCGACCTTCGTCGCCCTGCCCTTCGATCACCCGCTGTACATCCTCTATTCCAGCGGCACCACCGGTGTGCCCAAGTGCATCGTCCACCGGGCCGGCGGCGTACTGCTGCAACACCTCAAGGAGCACGGCCTGCACAATGATCTGAAAGCCGACGACGTGCTGTTCTACTACTCCACCTGTGGCTGGATGATGTGGAACTGGCTGGTCTCGGGCCTCGCGGTGGGCGCCACCTTGGTGCTGTATGACGGATCGCCCTTCCACCCCGGCCCGGAGCGGCTACTCGACCTGATTGATAGCGAAGGTATCCACGCCTTCGGCACCAGCCCCAAGTACCTCGCAGCCCTGGAGCAGGCCGGTTGCGAGCCGATGAAAAGCCACCGCCTCGATACCCTGAGGCTCCTGTTGTGCACAGGCTCGGCGCTGTCGCCGCACAGCTACGACTTCGTCTATGCCAAGTTCAAGGCGGATGTGTGCCTGGCCTCGATGTCCGGCGGCACCGACATCGTCTCCTGCTTCGTACTCGGCAACCCGCTGCTGCCGGTACGCCGTGGCCTGATCGCCGGGCCCGGCCTGGGCATGGCGGTGCAGGTGTGGAATGCGCAGGGGCAGCCGGTGATCGACGAGAAAGGCGAGCTGGTGTGTACACAGGCGTTCCCGTCGATGCCCCTGGGGTTCTGGGGCGACGACGATGGCAGCCGCTACCACGACGCCTACTTCAGCCAGTTCGACCGCGCCTGGTGCCAGGGCGACTACGCCGAGCAGCGCGCCGGCGGCGGCCTGGTGATCCACGGCCGCTCGGATGCGGTGCTCAACCCCGGTGGCGTGCGCATTGGCACGGCCGAGATCTACCGGCAAGTGGAAAAGGTTGAGCAGGTGCTGGAATGCGTGGCCATCGGCCAGGACTGGCACGACGATGTGCGCGTGGTGCTGTTCGTGCGCCTGCGCGATGGCCTGCAGCTGGATGACGCCTTGCGCCAGCGCATCCGCGAGGTCATCCGCCAGTACACCAGCCCGCGCCACGTCCCGGCGGTGATCGCCCAGGTGAGCGACATCCCACGAACCCTCAGCGGCAAGCTGGTGGAACTGGCGATCCGCAATGTGGTGCATGGGCTGGCGGTCAACAACACCGATGCCCTGGCCAACCCCGAGGCACTGGCGCAGTTCCGTGACCGCGCGGAGCTGCGCGATCAGGCATAATGGCGGCCTTTTTCGCCCCGAAGCACAGGTACCCCCATGAAAGCCCAAGCCCGCCATATCCTGGTCAAGACCGCTGACGAAGCCGAGAAGCTCAAGCAGCGCATCGCCAATGGTGAAGCCTTCGACGTGCTGGCGAAGAAATTCTCTACCTGCCCTTCCGGCAAGCGTGGCGGCGACCTGGGCGAAATACGCCCCGGGCAACTGGTCGGCGCCATCGACCAGGTGATCTTCAAGAAGCCCTTGCGGGTGGTGCACGGGCCGATCAAGAGCAAGTTCGGCTACCACCTGGTGCAGACGTTCTACCGCGACTGAGCCGATGGCGGCCCTTGGCCACCTGACAGTTTTGCCAGTTGCGTCCCTCCTCCTGAACGCAGTACATCGCGGGTAACCCCGCACATCGCGCTTGCGCCGTGCGGGCTCTGTGCACAACGGAGGCCCAGGCGATGCACATGCGGCTGTTGCTGGCACTGGCGCCCTTGCCCCTGTTGCTGCTTGCCCAGGCCCAGGCAGCCTGCAGCTTCAACCCTGGGCCAGGCAATGACAGCTATGTCTGCGACAGCGGCAGCGCCGCTTCGCTGCTCGACACCGGTGGCAACAACAGCCTGCTGCTACCCGCCGGCGGCAGCGGCACCATCAGCGGCAACGTGACCTTCGGTGCCGGCCAGGACGCCATCGACATGGCCTCGGGCCTAATCGGCGGCGACGTCAATCAGGGCGCCGGCATCGATACCTTCACCATGAGCGGCGGCATCATCGAGGGCGATCTCAATCAGGGCGATGGCCTGGACCGCTTCCAGATGACCGGCGGCTGGATCAAGGGCAGTTTCGACAGCGGTGACTTCGCCCAGATGGACGGCGGGCGTATCGGCAACGTCAACATGCGCCTGGACGAGAACACCTTCATCCTGCGCGCTGGCAGCATCGACCGGAATATCGTCACCGGCTTCGACAAGGACCATGTGGAGGTTTTCAGCGGCAGCGTGGGCGGCAATATCAGCGTCAGCGGGGGCGATGACCAGGTGCTGATCCACGGCGGCCAGGTTGCGGGCAGCGTGCTGATGAGCACCGGCAACGACCGCTTCAGCTGGACCGGCGGGCGGATCGGCACGCGGGTGGACATGGGCCCTGGCAACGACACGGCGCAGCTCCAGGGCCTGGCCAGTGACGCCCTGGTCATCCCGCTGGACGGTGGCAGTGGCAGCGATGACTTGACCTTGTTCGCCAGCCAGGCCAGAGGTGGCGCCCGCTACCTCAACTGGGAGCGGATCGAGCTTGCCGGCGGCAGCCGTTTCGAGCTCGACGACACGCTGCTGCTCGGGGATGCCGGCAGTGCCACCGGTACCCTGCAGATTGCTGCCGGCAGCACCTTGGCCTCGCGCCAAGGCACGGTATCGGCTTTCGCCAGCGACCAGCGTGTGGGGCTGAACAACGCCGGTACGATTGACTTGAGCGCGGGCAACGACGGCGCAGGCCGGCTAATGGTGATCGGCGACTACAACGGCGACAACGGTGTGCTGCGCCTGAACAGCGTACTCGGCCAGGACGACGCCGCCTCGGACCGGCTGGTGATCAGCCAGGGTGGCATAAGTGGCTCGACCGGGCTTTTGGTCAGCAACCTCGGTGGCACGGGCGCGGCCACCCAGGGCAATGGCATCCAGGTGGTCGAGGCACGCGACGGCGCCAGCGGCAATGCCAATGCCTTCATCCAGACCCAGATCCTGTCGGCCGGCGCCTACGACTATCGCCTGTTCAAGGGCGGCATCAGCGCCGGCAGCGAGAACAACTGGTACCTGCGCTCAACCCTGGTCGCGCCCCCCGCCCCGGCGCCTGGTGTGGAGCCGTCAAGCACGCCGCCGGTAGCCGCGCCCGCCCCTGGCCAGGCCGAGCTGCCCGCTCCGGTGGCCGGGCGGGTCATCCCCCTGTACCGCCCGGAAGTGGCGGTTTACGCAGCAGCACCGCGCGGCGCCGCGATCATCGTGCGCCAGGCCCTGGGCACCGTTGATCAGCGCCAGGATGATAAACAGTGGCTCGACGCCGCAGCCACGCCGCCTGCAAGCTGGGGCCAGGCCTACGGTAGCGCCCTTCGTCAGCAATGGAGCGGTACTGTGACCCCGACCCTGGACGGTAACCTTTACGGTTTCACGGTGGGCCAGGACCTGTATGCCCGGGCCACGGACGACGGCCACCAACAGCACGCCGGCCTGTACCTGGGCCATGCCCGCCTGGACGGCGATGTCCGCGGCTTCGCCCTGGGCCGCGAAGACCGCCCGGTGGGCAACCTTGAACTGGAGGGCAACAGCCTGGGCGCCTACTGGACCTGGGTGGGGCCGGCCCGGGGCTATGTGGACCTGGTGCTGCAGTACACCCACCTCGATGGCCGTGCCCGCTCCGACCGTGGTGACAGGCTCGACCTCGATGGCCATGCCTGGGCCGCCTCACTGCAAGGCGGCTACCCCTTGGCGCTGAGCGCGCAGTGGAGCCTGGAGCCGCAAGCTCAGCTGATCGCCCAGCGGGTGAGCCTGGACAGCGCCAGCGACCGGGCCTCGCGGGTCAGCCATGACGCCCAGGTGGAATGGCTTGGGCGCCTTGGCCTGCGCCTGGAGGGGCTGTTCCCTGCCACAGACAGGGTGCTGCTGCAGCCCTTTGCCCAGGTCAACCTGTGGCATGCCAACGGCGGTGCCGACACCTTGACCTTCAACGGCGTGGACCGGATAGACACCGACTACCGCTACACCGCGCTGCAACTCGAAGGCGGGCTGGCGGCACGCCTGGGTTCGACGCTGAGCCTGCATGCAGGCCTGCAATACAGCACCAACCTGGACAGCCGCCAGCAGCAGGCCAGCGGTGTGAACCTGGGCCTGCGCTGGCAGTTTTAGGCTCTGTACGAAAGTTTTGTGGGAGCGGGCTTGCCCCGCGATGGAGTGCGAAGTGTTCCTGCACCCGATATCAACTAGTGTCAAAGACGCCGCGAATTCAGGCTTTGCTGCCTCGTTGCAACAGATCGCGGGGCAAGCCCGCTCCCACAACGCTGGATGACCGCACTTTTCGTATAAAACCTAGCGCCTTGCCGCCAGCAACCCGAGCCCCGCACAACCCAGCAGCGAAGCACTGACCCGGTTGAACACGCGCCGTGGCCCTGGGCGTTCGAACCAGCGCTGCAGGTAAGCGCCGAGCCCGGCATAGATGGCGATGGCCGCCCACTCCAGCAGCAGGAACAGCACCCCCAAATGCAGGAACTGCTCGCTCACCGGCATGTTGCCGCCCACCGTCACGAACTGCGGCAGGAAGGCGGTGAAGATAAGAATCGCCTTAGGATTGCCGGCAGCCACCCAAAACTCCTGGCGCGCCAGCTTCCAGGTGCCACGCGGCTGCTCCCCCGCCACCCGCGCCTCGCCCACCGGCGCGCGCCACAGCTGCCAGGCGATATAGAACAGGTAGCCGGCGCCCAGCACCTTGATCGCCAGGAACAGGTATTCGCTGGTATGCAGCACCACCGCCAGGCCCATGGCCGCCAGCGCGATCATGCCGCTGAACGCCAGCAGCCGGCCGGCCCCGGCTACGCAAGCGATGCGCAGGCCATAGCGGCTGGCATTGTGCAGCGACAACAGGTTGTTGGGCCCCGGCGCCATGTTCAGGGCGAAACAGGCGGGGATAAACAGCAGCAGGCTCGACAGGTCCATTCTTGTTCTCCTTCAAGGACCGCAGCAGGTTCGCGCCCGGCCTGCCCGCACGTCAAGCACAGTGATACGGCGAATGGCCGGAACAGTCAGCAGTGAGTAGACTGCCTGCTCCCACGTGACCACCAGGCGGCCTGCCATGCCCTCCCTGCGCAGTGAAATCTGGCATGACTCGGCGCTGCCCTTTGTCGAAAGCCGCCGCGCCTGCCATAGCCGCGCCTGTTACAAGGCGCACAGCCACCCAAGCTTCTCCATCGGTGCGGTGGATGTCGGCTACAGCCACTTCACCGGCGCCGGCAAAGGCGTGGTGCGGCTGACGCCCGGCACTCTGGTGCTGGTGCCGGCGCAACGGGTGCACGCCTGCAACCCCGAGCCCGGCAAGGCCTGGAGCTACCAGATGCTGCACCTGGACGCCGACTGGCTGCGCTGCCTGCGCCTGGAGTCCGGTGTGGCGGCGGGTGAGCCGCTGGCCCCGGCGCGCATCACCCGCTCGCCGGCGCTGTACCGGCAGTTCTGTGCGTTGAACGACCTGCTGTTCTCGAAGGTTTCTCCACTGGAGAAGGAAGCGGCGCTGGTGGCATTCATCGGCGACCATGACTTCAGTACCCTGCCCACCTTGCCACCGGCCCCGGCGCTGGCCCCGTCGATGTTGGGTGAGCTGGTCGCCTGCCTCGACGAGCAGGGTTTGGCCGAACTCAGCCTCGACCGCCTGGCCCGGCAGGCCGGGCTGGGGCGCTATCAACTGATCCGCGCGTTCGCCGCGGCCACCGGGATGACCCCGCACAGTTACCTGCTCAATGCCCGGGTCAACCAGGCGCGGTTGCTGTTGCGCCAGGGCTGTGCGCTGGCGGAGGTCGCCTATCGGCTGGGGTTCGCCGACCAGAGCCACTTCCAGCGGGTGTTCAAGGCCCATGCCGGGGTGACGCCCGGCGCCTACCGTGGCGGGTTGCAATAATCTTCAATACGCCCGGCCGGCACCTGCACAGACTGTGGTTTTCCCACACGGAAACCCGCTTGATGGAACAGTTCCTGCTCGTCGCCACCGCCCATTTTCTTGCCCTGCTCTCGCCTGGCCCGGACTTTTTCCTGGTGGCCCGCACCTCGGCCAGCGCAGGTTGGCGGGTGGCCAGTGGCGCCTGCCTGGGCATCGCCCTGGCCAACGGCGTGTTCATCGGCGCAGCGTTCGCCGGGGTGGCGGTGCTGCACGCGGGCAGCGCGATGTTCGTGGCCCTGCAACTGGCCGGTTGCGCCTACCTGCTGTACATCGGTGCGTTGTTCTTGCGCCATGCCGGGCACAGCAGCCTGACACCTGCCGCAACGACCACCGGGCAGGCGGCCAGGGGTTGGCTGGGCAGTTTGGGCATGGGCTTCGCCTCAGGCATCCTCAACCCGAAGAACGCGCTGTTCTATGCCAGCCTGGCGAGCATGATCGGCAGCAGCAGCGTCGTGCTCAAAGGGCTGTACGCCGGCTGGATGTTCACTGCGGTGCTGGCCTGGGACCTGCTGGTGGCGCTGGCTATTGGCAATCGTCGGGTACTGCGCCGCTTTGCCCAAGCCCTGCCCTGGCTGGAGCGGGCCTCGGGGGGGATGCTGATGGCCCTTGCTGTCGCTGTGCTGGTTCATCTGGCATGGGGCTGACCACCTCAAGCGTGGCGAGGTCCAGCAAGCTGAAGCAGCCACTGCTCCAACCGCCGGTATCCAGGTGCCAGACATTGCCCAGCACCTTGACCTTGAGCACCGGCGTATGCCCAACCAGCAGCGCGCGCAGCCCTTCGACCCTGGCGTCGTCGCCTTCCTTCAGGCGCCGCCGTGACCATTGGCACACTTCACGTATGCGCGGATCGTCGTCATCCAACAGGCTCGCGCGCAAATCCTCCCAGCGCGCGAAGGGGCTGTCGGCGTGCAGCAGGCCGACCGCTCCGTCATGGGTCTGCACTTCCAGGGCGATAGGCATTTCAAGGAACGCATCGACAAAAGGCCGCTGCTGGTCCTCTGGCAAGTCGAGGAACCAACCACCGCCCGCCGCGCGGTACATGTCCAGGTCAAGCCGGCCACCGCGCAGGTAGTTTATCGCCAGGCTTTCGTGGTTGCCCTGCACCGCGTGGAACCAGGGCTGGCTCAACCAGTCGAGTGCCTGCGCACTGTGCGGCCCGCGGTCGACCAGGTCGCCGACACTGAACAGGCGGTCGACCGCCGGGTTGAAGCCGACGCCATCCAGGCACTGTTGCAAGCGCTGAAAGTGCCCGTGGATATCACCCACGGCCAGGTCGCGCCCGCAGGTATTGACGGCTATCCGCCTGAAGCGGCTCATTGCATCGTTCCTCTGCTACGGCCCCGGCACCGGCGTAAAATGGTTGGGCAAGCCATCCACACCCGGAGGTGCATCATGCGTACCACCCTGGCCTGTGCCGTACTGATGGTGCTGGCATTTGACAGCATGGCACAGGGTACCCCGGCCGCCCAGGTCGAGGTGCGTTTCGATCACCCGGAAAACTTCCGCGATGCCAGCCTCGACAGCCAAGGTTATGAGCGTGGCGCCGACCCGCAGGTGATCAAGGCGCTGACCGAACATTTGCGCAAGCTCGGCCAACGTTACCTGCAACCTGGCCAGCAACTGGTAATCGACATCCGCGACATCGACCTGGCCGGGCGTTACGAGCCCTGGCACAGCCAGGCCTACGATGTGCGCTTCATGCGTGAGATCACCTGGCCGAGCATCGACCTCAGCTATACCCTGAGCCAGCCCGGCCAGCCTGCGCGCCAGGCGGCGGAGCACCTCAGCGACAAGATGTACCTGAGCCGCCCGGGGCGCCAAGGCAGCAGCGACCGCCTGTATGCCGAGAAGGCCATGCTCAGTGATTGGTTCCGCCAACGCTTTGCCCCGCCGCCGCACGCCTGAGCCTCAACCGCGCAGGCGGCGCAGGGCGATCGGTGCAATCAGCCGGTGAAACGGCGCCACCGGCAACATGTACAGCCGGCCCAGCAGGTTGTGGGTGCGCACCACGGTGCTCACCAGCACCTGGCACTGGCCGTCGGCTGCTGGGCGGCGGCTCAGCGCAATGTACACATCCAGGTGGCGGTCGCGGTCAACCAGCAGCACTTCGTCCTCGGTATTGGCCAGCAGGGTGAAAATGCCCACGCGCTCGCCGGGCTGGTAGCTGGCGGCCGGGCGTGCGGGGTCGATGGCCGTGAGCCGGCCCAGGTCCTTGAGGCCGACCAGCGCCACCAAGCGGTTGCGCAGCACCATCAGCGCATCGATCCAGCCGGGCATGCCGGCCATCAGCCGCAGGACCAGCGCCATGGCTGGTTGTGCCGGTTGCGCCAGGCTGATCGCCCGGCAATGGCGGAACCCAGCCTCGGCAGCGTGGGCGCTGATCAACGAGTCGCTTGGAATGGTCGCGGTGTAAGTCATCAGGGTCTTCCGTCCTTGGAATCAGCACCTTCCTGCTAGCGAAGGCGATCTGCCCGCTAGTATCCTGCGCGCCCGAACCGACGCCAAGGATGGATGCATTCGTGAACACCTGTGCCACGCCCGAAGTACCTGCGGCATGAAATACCTGTTATTGACGCTGGCCAGCTATGCCACCAGCTACTACCTGGTGGGGCTGCTGATCCAGGGGGGGCTGGCAAACATCGCCGAAGACCTGCGTCATCGCCCGGACGCACCGCCGCCAGGCCAGTACCTGCGCGAAGTCGAGCAGCATGCCCGGCGCGCCCACCGTCACTACGCCCTGTTCAGCGGCAGCCTGTTGGCCCTGTTGCTGGCGTTGCTGTGTGCCTGGCTGAGTTGACGGCGGTTACTGGAAATCCAGCGCCAGGCTCTGGCGCCCTTCCAAGGCCAGCAGGTACTGCTTGGCCGGCAAGCCGCCGGCGAAGCCCGTCAGGCTCCCCGAAGCGCCAATTACCCGGTGGCACGGGGCGATGATCGAGATGGGGTTACGCCCGTTGGCCGCCCCCACCGCCCGCACTGCCTCGGGGTTGCCGATCTGCCGGGCGATATCGCTGTAACTGCGGGTCTCGCCGAAGGGGATGCTCAGCAACGCCGCCCACACCTGGCGCTGGAACGCGGTGCCGGCAAAATCCAGCGCCAGGTCGAAGGTGCGGCGCTGGCCGGCGAAGTATTCACCGAGTTGGCGGGCCGTTTCGCGCAAGACCGGGTGCTGGTCATCGCGCTGCAGTTCACCCAGGCGCACCCGGTTGGCCCGCTCCTGCTCCCACAGCACTGCGGCCAGGCATGCACCGCGGGCCACCAGCGTCAGCGTGCCGACGGGCGAGTGCATCAAAGTGAAGGCGCAGGGCATGGCAGGCTCCGGTCAGGTAACAGTCTGCGCACTCTACCCACCGCACCGCTTGTGCGCATCCGCTTTCTTGCCATGCCCCTGGTCCTGATCTGCCCTAGGTCCGCGCGCACATCTGCGCGGCATCGAGCAAACGCCCGTGGTCGTACCAGGCATCACGCTGGTAGGCGGAGTATTGATGCTGCCCGCCGGAACCTGTGACCTTGACCAGGCCATCGGCCTTGCTCGGGTCGGTGCTCTCGACAAACAGCTCGAGGGCGTCCTGGTTCTGCACCGTATAGGTTTTCGTCGAGTCGGGCAGTTCGGATTTCACGCAGCGCAGATAGTCAGGCGGGCTCTTCGCGGTGGAGCCAAAGGTATTGTCGTGACTGGCGCGCAGGTCAGGGTCATGGGCACAACCGCCCAGCAACAGCGCGGCGGCCAGCGCCAACAGGGGTTTCATCGAGCGCTTCATACAACCTCCGATCACCCCATCAGGAAACCCTGGACAGTGACGGACAGCAACCACCCTTTTTAATAGTCAGCTTACGATTGGAAAGGTTAGCCCCGCCCCGCCGGATTGTTATGCCGGTTTGCTATGGGCGCCAGACGCTGCGTGCATGTCGCCGACACGGCTAAACCCGCTGGTCGGGCATGGACCACAGTGTGCGCAAACAGGCGCCTACTGGTGCTCGGGCCTTGTCACCCGACGTTGAACACGCCAATCGAGGTGTGCCGCCATGAAACGCATCAACAAACTCATTCAGCAGCGCCGCCACCAAGTGCACGTCCACATGCCGCCAAGTGGCCTGGAGGCGGTGCCTTATGGTGCTTTCAGCGCAACTGTGCTGTCGCTGGCCGCCCGCGAGACCGAGGTACACGCAAGGGCGCAGCCAAGTGCCAGGGCCATGCCCCGGCGAGCCGATACTTTGGCCAGATCCTAGTTGGATGCCCAGGCACCTGGCCGCTACAGTGCGAGGACGCTGGCAGCGGCAATTGATCGACGTGTTCGGGGGGGCCGCCAACGGGCCCAATGAGAGAGTGCGGCCCCACTCTCGCTTTCGACAGGAAAAATTCGTAGCATCTGGCCACTTTTTTGCCATCAAGGAAGATCCCGTGAAAATGACTTTGCTCGCCGCCCTGGCGTTGCCCTTTTTGGCCACCGTCGCGGTAGCACAGCCGTCGGAAGATGACATCATGCTCATGGCTGCCGCACAGAAAGCCGTCGATAGTTATCGCGATTCTGGGGTGGCAGGCATGGACACGGCGGTTGATGACTGCGCATCCGGGCTAAGCCGAGCCTCAGCGGCAGAGGACGTGGAGTACTGCGTGGCGTTGAACATTGCCTCGATGCACGTCGATGACATGGCTGCCAATGCACAAGGTTTTCCTCGTGACAATCGCTTCAAGCAAGCATTCGTATTCAGCCAGGCAGAGGAGCTGCTCAAGTTCTTCGCGCCCACCAAACACCAAGGGCAACTCACACCCTATCTTCAAGCGCGCAGCGCCAGCCTCATGAATTATGTGACGATGGCCGCAAACAGCGCGCAGCCAGCACAGCAACCTCAACAGCCTGCTTTCGATGGGCAAGCCGCTGCGCAGGCCTTCAGCACGTTCTGGCAGTCTACCGACTGTGATGAGATGCGATCCCTCAGCCAGTGGGACGCGTTGATTGCAACACTGAAAACCACCGATCAACAGCTGTGCGCCACGTTCGTCCAGATGCACCAACATGTACAAGACATTAAGGTGTGCAAGGTACAACCCCTACCAGGCAATAGAGCCCAGGTCACGGCTACGCTGACGTTGCCACAGCAGAGCATGCAGCAGCAGGACATCTTCGTCCTGGAAAACGGTCAGTGGCTGCTGGCGGGTGGAAACTGAGCATGTCTCACTCCTGAGGTACAGGGTCTGTAAGCAGCTGCAAGCGTAGCGGCAGGCCAAGCACTGGCGGGCTGGGAAGCGATATGTTTTCTGCAGGCATAGAAAAGCCCGCTCTAGGCGGGCTCTCTAAAAGTAGCAGTTATCAATTCGGCTGAATGCCTTTGATGAGCTGCAGGCGCATTGGATAGCCTTGGGCCGGCTGGACGACAGTTTCAGTTTCGACGGTCTGCACCACCTTCCCTTCGGCGTCCTTGGTTACAGCAATCGTTTTGCTATAGGTGCTTTGGACAACACAGCCGCTCGTAGTGGCAGCAGCAGTGATGACTGCCAGCAAAAACATGTGTTTCATTTTGGGCTTCAATCCTTGGAAAATTGCGGCGTGCAATGTAGCAAAATGCCGCCATCGAAGTAAGTCGAAACAGCGCAATTGGCGGTCGGTAGCACAGGCTCTGCTCTTGCTGCACGTCCCGCGCCGCCGCATCGTCGCTTAGCCCCCCCAGCAGCCCAGGACGTCATTCGGCTGTCTGACGGTCCAGGGCGCGACCTAGGGATGCTTCGTGCTGCCATGCACCGGTTGCCGTGGATGCTCGTCTGCTCTCACCAGCCCTTTGATGCGCCAACCGTGCAAAGGTGGGCTGTGGTTCAACGAACCAAGTGTTGCAATCCGCCACTTCAAATCAGCGCCAAAGGCTGGTTCAGTTACACCACTTCCTGGGACACGATCGTGGCCACGGCACAGTTATTTTTCATATCAGTGCATCCAATCCGGCCGCTGGCGGGTATTGCTGAATGGGCGGCCTTTGACTGCCCAGCCAAATGACCTGTCAGGAGCACTGCCCATGAACCTCAAATCCTCCGCCTGCCTGCTCGCCTGCGGCCTCGCCTTGGCGCTGCAGCCCGCACACGCCCAGTCCGCGCTGCCAGACGCGGTCAAGGTCCCCGATGGCCATAGCGTCATGCTCGAGACCGTCGGCGTCGGCGAGATCACCTACGAGTGCCGTGACAAGGCCAATACCCCCGGCCAGACCGAATGGACCTTCGTTGGCCCCAAGGCCGTGCTCAATGACCGTGCCGGCAAACCGGTGGGCGACTACTTCGGCCCACCCGCCACCTGGCAGGCCAAGGATGGCTCGAAAGTCACCGGCACCCAGCTGGCAGTGGCGCCGGCGGACAAAGGCGCCCTGCCCTATCAACTGGTCAAGGCCAACCCGGCCGAAGGCAAAGGCGCCATGCAGGGGGTCAGCTATATCCAGCGCCTGGCCACCCGCGGTGGCGTGGCGCCGGCAAGCGACTGCACGGCACAGAACAAAGGTGCCAGGCAAGTCGTCCAGTACCAGGCCGACTATGTGTTCTGGACCGCCAAGTAAATCTCACTTGAGCAGACACCTCGCAATCGTTCATCTACGCTCGTTGGCAAGCCCCCGGCTGGATGGCCGGGGTACCTTGCATGACCCAAGGAAGCCGCACACGTTGAACTCGCCTGTCGCCCCCTTCGACTTCCACCGCTGCCTGCAGGCCTGTGCACAGGGCGAGCGCCGCGCCCTGCAGGCGCTCTACGATCACGAAGGCGCGCGCCTGCTGGGCGTTGCCCGGCGCATCGCGCGTGACGACGCCAGCGCAGAAGACATCGTCCACGATGCGATGATCCGCATCTGGACCCGCGCCGCCAGCTTCGACCCGGCGCGCGGCTCGGCTCGGGGCTGGATCTACAGCATCACCCGCCACCTGGCACTGAATTCGATCCGCGATACCCGCCGAGAAACCGTGCTGGACGAAGCCGATATCGATGTGGCGCCTGCGTTGCATGGGGGCCTTGATGACATTGATCTCTGGTCAGGGTCGGCGAAAATCTACCATTGCCTCGAACAACTGCAGCCCGCACCGCAGCGCTGCATCCTGCACGCCTATGTGGACGGCTGCAGCCATGCCGAAATCGCCGGGCTGTTGGGTGCGCCATTGGGTACCGTCAAGGCCTGGATCAAGCGCAGCCTCAAAGCGTTGCGGGAGTGCCTGGAATGAAGCCGGATACTGCCGAAGAATTGGACACCCTCGCCGGCGAGTTCGTACTGGGGACCTTGTCGCCGGCGCAACACGCCGCAATGACCGAGCGCTTGAGCCGCGATCCGTCCTTGCGCGCCGCCGTGGATGCCTGGGAGGCACGCCTGCTGGATCTGACCACGCTGGCTGAGCCGCAGCCGCCGAGTGCGCGCCTGTGGGGCCGTATCCAGCGCAGCCTGAACGAACTGGCACCCCCTTCCACACAACAGCATGCCCGCGTGTGGCAACGCCTCGGCCTGTGGCAGGGGTTTAGTGCCGTGGGGCTTGCTGCAAGCGTGCTGCTGGCGTTTGCCTTGTTGACGAGACCTGCGCCCAGCACTCAATTCGTGGTGGTGCTGGTGGCGCCGAGCAGCCAGGCCGCCGGCTGGGTGGTGCAGGCCAGCGACAGCCGCATGATCGAGCTGATCCCGCTGGGCCAGGATGCGGTCCCCGAAGGCATGGCCCTGCAGTTCTGGACCAAGGGCGAGCAGTGGCGCGCACCGGTTTCGCTGGGCCTGGTCAAACCCGGTGAACCCTATCGCGTCCCGCTGCAGAGCCTGCCACCGCTGGAGGCCAACCAGTTGTTCGAGCTGACCCTGGAAAAAGCCGGCGGCTCGCCTACCGGGTTGCCGACGGGGCCGGTGAAGTTCATTGGCCGCGCGGTAAAAGTGATATGACTGCGTAGCAAATGCAGGTGCTTGCAGCTGCAAAGCCAGAGATGAAGCAGTTGACGGAGGAACGAGCAACCCGGTCTTCGCGCTTGAGGCTCGATATTCTCACCTGGGACGCTGTCAGCAGATGGCGGTAGGGTTCTCGCGATTCCCACAGCCAAATCGTATGCGCAGCATATCTAACCCCACCCGCCAGCGACGAACGTTCTCGCCCGGAGCACTCCCCAGACCAATGCCCCAATCATTGATTCATTGGGTCTGGAGCTATAGCTCTCTTCTACAATTCGGTCCCCGGTTTTGGAGTACACCCCGATAAAGAGCTGCGTTTCGCCTGTCCGCGACAGTCGGGTTTGCACGTCGATACTCCTGCCGTCATCAAGGGTTTCCTCGTGATGACGAAGGTGAAGCGCTGGGTCTACCCAGGCCCGGAATTTCTCGCCGCGAAATCTCATATTTATCTCCTCTAATTATTCCAGTAGGCGCGCTAAAGAGAGAGATAGATATCCATTTCACTTAAATGCGACCGGTGGAAAATGATCGGCGCCCGATCACTGAGACGGAGATTGAAATAGCAAGAAGCCCAGCGCGGGGCTGAGCTTCTAGTCAGGAGTGCTCACCTGGACGCGGTGAGCCTTTAGACTTGGCAATTATTCCAGTGGGCGCTTGTGATAGCTATAGCGCTCGGCGTTGGATGCCCGCGATGGGTCCGGCGGGCCCTGTCTCTGACCGCCTCGAAAGGGCCGGTTCTCGATGTAATCGTCACGATCCTCTGGGCGGGCCCTCTTGGAATCATGGTCTGGACCGGTTGACGGACCGCCATTACGATCTGACTCGCCACCTTGGCCGTTATCCCTATCTCTGATCATACGCACCTCTCAATGCTCAGAAATCCTGAGCTAAATTGAGTGTGCGCCTCGAGAGACTAGAGAAGTTTTATATCAGACCGATGGGTACGAACGAAAAAAATCAATAACCGGTTCCTGTAGACCTAGCAGCAAAACGGGAGATATCTGCGAAGCCCCAGCCTATCAGGAATTATTAGTCTACAAATCCAGAAAAACTCTTCATGGAGCGAGACTCTGCAGCAGTATAAATGCCTGACAGGATTACCTCAAACCCTTAACGTCCTTCAGTTGGGATGAATACGCCTTAGCTCTCTAGCCAAGCCATCCAAATCAGGAAATACTGTAAACTCATTAATACCAGCCAGCAGAAGAAATCGTTTAGCCTCCGGTATCACCTCATTAGGAATTATAATTTTCCGCACAGCCTGTGGAACTATTTCTTCAAGAGGGGTATGGGCGTCAAAATGCACAGTAAACAACGACTTTTGACTCAAGGCTCGCGGATGATGGCGAGTCGGCGCAGCAGCAAGCACGGTAGCAGTATGCGTAACAGTCCTATCAATAAAAAGTGACTCATAGTCACCTTTGATATCACTCATAGAATATAGTGCAGAGCTATCTGTTTGAATTTTATTTAGCAAATAGGGGTCAAGCACCCACACGCATGGCGTACCGTCACCTTCGCGCAAAGCGAAGAAGAGCGCCACAGCAAAACTTTCCGTCCAGTCTAGTAAGCGTGTTGGCAACCCATGATGCTGCATAGAGATGGCTAACGACCAGGGAGCTAAGTTTTCAGGGAGAAGAGGCCCCGCCATAGTGCGATAGTCGAAATACATCGAGCCTTCAGAGTCATTTGAAATATTTATTCTTCCTATGCCAGGCACTAACTTCCAATTAGAGTCACGCTGCCCCCGAAAAATACACCCATAAGCATCAGCCGTTGCCAAAAGATCAGAAACTTCCTTCAGGATATTTTCCCACACATTGCCACCATGCTTATGATTTAACTAAAGGCAATATGATATCAGCCAATAATCTTCTTCGGTAGACCACTCCCCCACAGCAGGCCAAGCACCTGGCTTCTCTTCAGTTTTAGTCGCACCTGCAGCACGATGAAACATTTAACCAACCTGCCGCTACCGGCGGCGTGGAGACCAACATGCATTCAAAAAGGAAGACGCCAGGCGATGAACACGCCGGGCAGGAACAAGCCGTTGCCCAGGAGATGGACAAGGTAACGGAGGAAAGGATGGCCGAGCTGCTGGGGATCACGCTGCGAGCGCTCCAGACCCGGCGCCAGCGCGGGAAAATCCCCGAAGGCGTCTGGAACAAGAACGGTCGCAACATCATGTACAGCAGATGGAGATATGAGGAATGGCTCGAAAGCCTGTGGGTCTGCCCCCTTGAATTGAAATCCGAGGAGACTCGCTTCGAATCCGCTTCACTTGGAATGGTGAGCGTCGAGGGGAAACCCTCGCCCATCCCCCGACGGCGCAGGGGATCCGTGCAGTCAGCCGTGTACGTGATCAAGTAGTCAACCTGATCCGCCACGATGATGCTGCGGGGAATTATCTCGCAAATTCAATGGACCTCGGCCGGTGTGAAGCGTAATGCGTTCATCAAGCTGGCCAGCATTTTCAAGACCGCCGTGCTTGACGGCCTGATCACCAAAAAACCAACGGCCTCGCTCGACAAGCCAACGGCGGTGAAGAAGGTCGTTGATCCTTACACCCGCGCGGAAGCCGAGGCGATCATCCAGCACCTCTACGCTACGAGCCAGAAGTACGCGCAGATCTATGCAGCCTTCTTTGAGTTCAGCTTCTTCACTGGCCTTCGCCCTGGTGAGGCCATGGGCCTGCAATGGCAGGACATCAACCTCGATGAGCGCACAGCAACGATCCAGCGCATCATTGTCGACCGCCAGCCAGCAGACCGGACGAAGACGAAGTATCAACGTGTGGTGTTGCTGAATGATCGAGCGCTCAATGCCATACGACAGGCAAAGCGAGTGGCCGACTTGAGGAGGATGGCTTCAAAGTCGGCCTACCCTACAAGCCCATTTGTGTTCCAGCCGAGTAAAGGTGGGCTGTGGATCAACGAACCAAGTGTTACAATCCGCCGCTTCAAATCAGCGCTCAAGGCGCTGGACATCCGTGAACGCCGTCAGTACGACACCCGCCACACCTACGCAACCCTGTGCCAAACGGCTGGGATGAACCGAAGCGTTCATCGCGAACCCGCTCGGCCAGCGTGAGATGTTGCTCTCTACCTACGCGAAATGGATCAGCTCCTCCTCGGACTGGAGGGAGCTGGAGAAGCTGCCGCCCCGAGTCAAATTGGCCCAAAATTGGCCCAAGAATGACGAGAGGGCCTTAATACACCTCTAGAACCCCCGCAGGACAAGCACTTGATTTCTACCGCCAACATCACCATGCGCTATGCAATGGGGTTTGGCGAGTGGTGATGTGTTGATTTTGCTGGGCCAAACACCCCCCACTCCCCCACCAAAACGCATCAACTGGTTCGCCAAATGGTCCGGCGGCCACCACTGAGCCATGATGCCGAACTCGCATAACCCTTGCTGGCAGAGGGTCCGCGTCAACGGTTTCAAGACCGCACCATAGTCCCAGCAATTGCAAGGCGTCAACGCGGAAATCGATTCCAAAACAACGACGAAACGGCACGGCTAGAGGCCGCATACAGCAAGGGTCGCCGTTTCAGTTCTATAACCGATTTTCCTGGCCTTTCTTACCCTAGCTACAAGCCCTGCTGTTCCGCCTTATCAAGCAAACGCGACGTTAAATATAGTAGTTTCGCCTTTATCTTTGACACTAATAACGTTGATACTTTCGGCTGCCAAGGCCTTTCGGATTTCCTCTACGACGCTCTCATCAATGCCGCCTGCATCGGCCTCATAAACCAATGCGAAGGCATCCGGATCTTCCGCCTTTTTCAAGTTCACAAGCTTTTTGATGTCACTGATAACACGCTGATTGAGCGTTTGTCGGCTGGTGATCTTATCGAAATCTATAGCTTCAACGACTTCCGTCGGGAGGATCAGCCACACGGGGTACCCCGTTGAGATAGGACTTCCCTTGTGCATTTTTCCAGTTTTCTGATCCGTGTAACCGTTCCAACGAATGCCATGTGCAGGCTTGCCATCCCAGTCCAGCTTCGCAAGCGAGAAAGAATCAGCTCCCCCGTCATAGATGATCTCGAGATTGTTCACGCTTCCGCGTGGGCTGAGGACAGTAGCTGGATCGACGTAAGATTTACCCATGATTTTCTCGCAGATTGTTCATAGCTACATAGCTATAAAAAATACATTAGCATAGCTATGTAGCTGTGCAACCCCTCCGAGGGCAGGGAGCCTTACCAAGCCACCTTCCACTACTGCAGCAGTAGTGATCGAATCAAGCTGAAGGCCGCGTATCTCGTGGCCTATGCATCGCAGGTGTCTAATACGCATTGGCGAGTTTCACCGACTTTCGCCCAGTAAAACCGGCAAGCATTTGCCGAGTATTAGAGAAGCGGAAGCCTCTCCTTCGGCAGCCTGCCGAACCGCCCGCCGTCCTGGCCGGCGCACCATTCTCAAGAGAACTTATCAGGCGGATACTCCTGGAGGATGCCCAGGTCCCACGCCTCCTAATGCTCGAGCATCAGCCTGTGCGAGCAGGCAGGAGAGCACCATTGCGGCGTGGGTCGCTGGCCAAGAGCGATAGCGGCGGTATCCACAGGCCAGCGGCCTTCTGGGCAGCGCCCAATCAGGGGGGCGCAGTCAATGGCGCGTGTAGTCAGGGCCGCCGAGAACACTCAGTTGGTAGTCATTGATAGCTTGGAACAGCGACTCGGCCAGGATCTTCAGGCGTTCAACCTCTTCAGGTGGCGCCCCAGCATCCTTTGCTTCCTGGTAGCGCTTCATGGCCTCTATCGCATCGGAGAAGGCCTGGTGATCCGGAGGAAGAACTTTCGTCACATCTCGCTTCACGAATCACTCCCCAGGCATCAATGCAGGATGTGCGGAGCTTTACCGCGGGTGATGAGCTGATGGTCAGTCACCAATCGATAGCGCAAATCCGCGACCACCCTGAAGAGTTCGATCTCTTCAGGCGATGCACCGTCCGCCTCAGCTTTTCGGAGGCGGCGCTGCGCATCGATCGCTCTATGAATCAGCTCCTCACCTGCTTCAGCCAGTCCTTCGATGGTTCGCTTCATGGCACTACCCTGGCAGCTCGACTAGAGCAGTATAGGAGGCCCTAGGACGACGATGAGACTCAAAGGGCTGCGATGACTGCAATCGACCCAAAGCAGGCAACATGTGGTGACTGCTTTGCCAGGGATGCCATGGGCATGGCCGGTCCTAAGCTTAGCGGCGCGGACTTGGCGTTCAAGTTAGCAGATTCGAATCGTCATTTTGCGTGCGATACCTATCGCCAACTGGCGGTGGCAAGCCGTCGACACGCTTCATCTCGAAACTGCTGAACTATAGATTTTCTACTGTCATTTAAAAGGTTTGCTGTCTCTCTGAGAAAGACCTAGCGGCGCTAGTATTATTTCACACACAACCTATCCACACCTCACTCAGGAGGATGTATGACAGTAGAAAAAGTAGCAATCGTCACGGCCGGTGGAAGCGGTATGGGAGCGGCAGCTGCACGCAAACTGGCTGCCGACGGCTTCAAGGTCGGTATTCTTTCTTCCTCTGGCAAAGGGGAGGCCCTGGCGCAAGAGCTCGGCGGTATTGGCATAACCGGCAGTAACCAGTCAAACGATGACCTGCAGCGCCTGGTCGACGCCGTCATTCAGAAATGGGGCCGTATCGATGTGTTGGTCAACAGCGCCGGCCATGGCCCGCGGGCACCGATCCTCGAGATCAGCGACGAAGATTGGCACCTGGGGATGGAAACTTACCTGCTCAACGTCATTCGCCCTACGCGACTGGTGACGCCGTACATGCAGCGCCAGAACGGCGGTGCAATCATCAACATTTCTACTGCATGGGTGTTCGAGCCAAGCGAACTCTTCCCGACCTCGGCGGTTTTCCGTGCCGGCCTGGCGTCGTTCAGCAAGATCTTTGCTGACAAGTACGCCGCTGACAACATCCGCATCAATAACGTGTTGCCGGGCTGGATCGACAGTCTTCCTGCTACCGAACAACGTCGGGAAGGGGTGCCGCTCAAGCGCTATGGCACCAGTGAAGAAATTGCCGCCACCATCGCCTTCCTGGCGAGCGACGGGGCCGCCTACATTACCGGCCAGAACATCAAGGTCGACGGCGGCGTTACCCGCAGCGTCTGAGTGCCTCCGGGCCGCGTACAGTTCGCGGCCCTTTTTCATTCTGAGCGATTGCCATGCTTGATCTGATATTGGCCAAGGTATGGTCGGATTTATCTATACCTATTGGCGGTATTCCAAATCCATTTCGCTTGATGCAACTGGCAACAGTCAATACTGAAGGGCAGCCTAAGGTAAGCACTGTTGTCTTGCGGCATGCGGATGAGTCTACGAAGTCGATGATCTTTTATGTGGACAAGCGGTCGGCGAAGTTCGCAGAGATTCTGGCTGAACCTAGAGTCGGTATTACCTCCGTCGATCCAGCTGGCAAGCGTCAACTTCGGATTGAAGGTCTAGGTGAAACTTTGTCGGATGTATCACTCCTTGCCAAGCACTGGGAGCAGGCACGAGGAAGAACTCAAGCGCTCTTTCGCCATGGGAACATACCAGGTGAGGCGATTTCTTCACCGTCATCAGCCTATGAAACGCACATGGAAGGTTTCGGAAATTTCGCTGTAGTGGTTGTCCACCTCCGAAAAATTGAGTGGCTCGACCTTACCCAGGATATCCACCAGCGGGCACGCTTCATTTTGCAAAGTGAGCATTGGCAGGCGGGTTGGATCGCTCCCTAAGACAGGATCAATTTTGATGAGCAGAATCGCTATCCACAGTGATCAGGCGCCGAAAGCTATCGGCCCGTATTCGCAAGCCGTTCGCATGGGTGAACTGGTTTTCCTGACCGGGCAAATCGCGCTTCACCCTGAAAAGATGGAGTTGCTGCAAGGGATTGAAGCCCAAACCATTCAGGTGCTCGAAAACCTCCAGGCCGTCGCACACGCCGCAGGCGGTAGTTTTGTTGACGTAGGAAAACTCACCATCTACCTCACGGAACTCTCGCACTTTGGTGTCGTGAACGAAATCATGAGCCGTTACTTTGCAGCGCCTTACCCCGCTCGCGCCACGGTCGGCGTGTCGGCGCTCGCGTTGAATGCGTTGGTTGCCATTGACGCCACCTTGGTACTTCCTCGAATGGCCGAATAATCCAAGCGTTTCCTTTTTACCATAAAACTCATTCAGCACCGGGCAGAGGTCTCGTCCTCTGCCCGCGTGGCTCACTCTCGATAGTGGCAGGGCAAATAGATGGCCAAAGCAGCTGATCTCGTTGTGCAATGTTTGGAAAGTGAAGGTGTTGAGTACGTGTTCGGCATCCCCGGCGAGGAAAATCTCGATCTGCTCGAATCCCTGCGTAAATCCAGGATCAAGTTGGTACTGACCCGTCACGAGCAGTCCGCAGGTTTCATGGCAGCTACTTATGGGCGCCTGACCGGCAAGACTGGCGTCAGCCTATCAACGCTAGGCCCCGGCGCGACCAACCTGGTCACCGCTAGCGCCTATGCATACCTAGGTGGCATGCCGATGATGATGATCACGGGGCAGAAGCCGATCAAGAAGTCCAAGCAGGGCCGCTTCCAGATCATCGACGTATGCGGCATGATGGCCCCCATAACCAAGTACACCCACCAGTTCGCCTCGGCCGACAACATTCCTGCCCGCATGCGCGAAGCCTTCCGCCTGGCTGAAGAAGAGAAGCCGGGAGCAGTGCATCTGGAGATGCCGGAAGACATCGCCGCCGAGCAGACCGATGCGTTACCGATCCCTCAGAGCCTCCACCGTCGACCGTTAGCCGAGCACAAGGCAATCGAAGCGGCGGTTGAGAAGCTGCAGAGCGCCCGCAACCCGATCCTGGTAATTGGCGCCGGCGCCAACCGCAAGATGACCGCCAAAGTCCTCAAGCAACTGATCGACGAGACTGGGATCC
Source organism: Pseudomonas sp. GZD-209 (assembly GCF_049310485.1). NCBI lineage: Bacteria > Pseudomonadati > Pseudomonadota > Gammaproteobacteria > Pseudomonadales > Pseudomonadaceae > Pseudomonas > Pseudomonas sp. GZD-209. Next base: position 190,385 of record NZ_JBMOWQ010000003.1, on the reverse strand, counting down.
CGTTCATCACCACCCAAATGGGCAAAGGTGTAGTCGATGAGCGCCACCCCTGCTTCCTCGGTAATGCTGCGCTGTCGTCCGGTGATTTTGTACACCGTGCAATCGAAGCCGCCGACCTGATCATCAACATCGGCCACGACGTGATCGAGAAGCCGCCGTTCTTCATGGTTCGTGGTGGTACCGAGGTCATCCACATCAACTTCCGCGCCGCCGAAGTCGACGCCGTGTACTTCCCGCAGGTGGAAGTGATCGGCGACATCGCCAACGCCGTGTGGCAGATCAGCGAAGCCCTGACCGACACCAGCCACTGGGACTTCACCCGCCTGCTGGCCATCCGCGAAGCCAACGAAGCGCAGATCGCCGAAGGCGCCGACGACGACCGTTTCCCCGTCTACCCGCAGCGCTTGGTTGCCGACATCCGTCGCGTACTGCCGTCCGAAGGCATCGTTGCCCTGGACAACGGCATCTACAAGATCTGGTTCGCCCGGAACTACAAGGCGCACAAGCCCAACACCGTGCTGCTCGACAACGCCCTGGCAACCATGGGCGCCGGCCTGCCATCGGCGATGGCGGCGCACCTTGTGTACCCAGATCGCCCGGTAATTTCGGTGTGCGGCGACGGCGGATTCATGATGAATAGCCAGGAACTAGAAACCGCAGTCCGTCTGGGCATGCACATCACCGTGGTAATCCTGCGTGACGACGGCTACGGCATGATCCGCTGGAAGCAGGCCAACATGGGCTTCACCGATTTCGGCCTGGACTACGGCAACCCGGACTTCGTCAAATACGCCGAAGCGTACGGTGCCAATGGGTATCGGGTAGAAAGTGCCGACTCGTTGATTCCGCTACTTGACCACTGTGTCTCCAACCCAGGGGTGCATGTGATCGACTGCCCTGTCGACTACAGCGAGAACGACCGTATATTGAACATTGATCTGCGCAAGCGCAGCGCGGCGGTGTGAAGCGTGTTGTCCTTGCTGATCGCTGTTTCAGTGTGGTGGCGAGGCGTCAAGGAAATCTAGAAAGCGACTATTTCTAGCCCATAGCTACCCTCCATGAAAGGCAGCTATGGGTCGAAGGCAGCCTCTCATCCGCAATTAATAAGCGGGTGAACGCACCAGAGCGTCATGTTCACTCTCACACTGCTGCCCAGCTATTCGGGCTCGGTCATAAGCTTTCGCCAGTTCTCGATTCGTATCGACAGACCGCTCGAGCAATCCGGAGAGCACCATGGCGGCGCGGGTGGCTGCCTGGCCTCTGGCGATAGCGTCGGGATCCGTGGCGGGACAACTGACGGTGGCCGCGAGCTTTCCAGCTTCGTCGCGCAGCCGCTGGCCAGCAGCATCAGCGCTGGCAGCACCAGCATCAGCAATCGTTCGTTGTTCCTGCGCATGCGCCCTCACCTCTTCCTTGGCCGTCTCGCGGCGGTTCTCTTCTTTCCGGGCGTCACGCTCGCCCAACACCTCAGCCAGGCGATCGCCGCTGTCCCGCTGCGCGCTCATGGTCGCGGCCTCCGCGCGCTCCACCGAGCGACCGTGCTCGTAGACCAGCCAGTACGACCCAACCATCGCCAGCAGGCCGATTACCCGCACACCCCAACCGTTCACGCCGCCCCCAGAAACAGATCACGCTCTGCGGCGCGGCGGCGCACCAGGCCCGGGAGCACCTTGCCGCCCGCTTTGTTCCAGCGCGGGAGCTGCTCGGCAGCGGCGGCATAGTCACCAGCATTGAGCAGACGGCGCAGTGTCGACGACTCGAGGTTGGCGGCGCCGAGGTTGTAGGTGAAGCTGACCAGGGCATCCCACTGGTTCTGGCTCAGATGCGCCGTCACCAGGCGCTCCACCTCAGGCTCGAAGCGCTGAACATCATTCAGCAGCATGCGCTCGGCCTGCTCCTTGCTGATCGACATGCCCGCCTTCACGCCTCGGGTGGCGCCGTAGCCGATGGTCCAGACGCCAACGGCGTCCTGGTAGGCCTGCAGGCGCAGGCCCTCAAACGACTTGATCAAGCTCAAGCCGCGTTGCGATGTACGCATTGGGTTATCTCCAGGCAAAAAAATACCGGCTCATGGCCGGCTGACGTGGCTGTCGGTGGCGCTACTCGCTGGGCTTGAACTTCAACGATTCGAAGAACGCGCTGAGCTCGGCGTCATCAGGCTGCAAGTATTCTTCAGCCTTACCCGGTTGCAGGTTAGCGAACACGCCCACAACTTTTCCCGCTTCATTACGCAGTACGAACATCAGGGTTTCTCCCATCCCATGGTGGCCAGCTGAACGACGAACATGCTCCCGCCCGAGTTGGCGGTCTGCAGAACGATGTTCGACGAAAGACCGGTCATGCACTCCAGGTAGCCAGCCACCGGGTCTGTCGAGGCCGCCGGGTCGTTGGTCGAAATACCGGCGGTCCAACTGCCCCCGCCGACGATGCCGAGCACTTCGTTGTTCACCTCGGGGGAGTGCGTGTAGATCACCGGCGAGTTTGCCGAGGCTGCCGCATATTGCTTCACCAGCACTCGGCGGCCCGGCGGGGTCGAGATCGTGATCGTCGTGTTGCCGACCGGCGTGGTGCCGAGGGCCACGTCCTGGCGCGCGGTCTTCCAGGTCATCGAGCGGCCGACGTTCAGGAACGGAATGATGTTCCCGCTGCCGTCCGTCAAGACCGACTCAATCAGCACAAAGCCGGCGAACCCTGGCGGCAGCGCAGGCGCTGTCAGGGAGGTGCTGTACAACAGATCGCCCGTGCCGTCGCTGGTCTTGCGGATAACGAACTTGTGGTACCAGGTGTTTGCGGTGCGCACCCCGGCGTCCAGCTTGTTCTGGTTATCGCCGGCAGCCCACGCGCCCGACGACTGCAGAATGCCCCGCATGGTGCTCGTCAGCCTGATATCAACCGTATCGTCAGAGCTGCGGGCGGCACCGGGCGCCACGTCGATAGTCGTGTTGGGGGCGGCGGCGTTGTTCGCCATCGTCAGCCCGTAGAAATACCCTGGCGGGAATCCAAGCGTAGCGGGAGAGACCGCCACATCATTGCGCTGGCGGGCCGCCGCCTCGGCGGGAGTGGCCAGGCGCACGATCCCTTTCTGCCCGGTTGTCGCATCCGGCACCGAGGAGGTCAGTACGGATACCCAGCTGGCGAGGGCGGCGTTGTACTGCAGCCAGGCGACCCGCCCCGCCGTCATGTCGCCAGCGACCAGCGCAGCATGGTGAAGGCTGAGCACCGGCTTTGCCGGCAGGCCATTGGGGGCGAACGTCGCCGGCCCGGTGTTGGTATTGGCGACCTTGATCCGCAGCACCATGCCATCGGCCAGGGCGGACACGGCCGGCGCGTATGCGGCCGCATAGGCGTTTGCGACGCCGGTGTCCGATGCATAGCCGCCCACAGCACCCTGCTGCAGCAAGCGAATGGCCTTCACCATTTGCGCCGAATCTTCCTCATCAGGCGCCAGGCCGGCCGCCTCGATGACCGCAATGATTTCATCGGTGACCGCGTTCCCCCAGGCCGAGGGAATCAGTGACCCGGGCGTACCCGCTACGGGGTCTTCGTCCACGAACTTTCCGCCCACAAGCCCAGCATTGGGCAGGCTATTCGGATAATCCACGCTATTTCCCTCAGTTGTAATCGATGTGAACGACCGTGTGCGCAGGTGCGGCACGGCGGATGACGCACTCAAGTGCATTGCCGGGGTTCATCCCGAATCGCTCGCCCCAGTAGGAGACACCAAAGCGCCGCCCAGCGCGGTGACGGCCGCCTGTGTGCAGCGTCCATAGGAACTGCGCGTTCCAGGTGCCGAAGCGTGCCACGCCAAACCGAGAGCGCCCCCAGCGGGGGGCGCGATGCTCAGTGATCGTTGCGTTGGGGTAGCCCTGGCCGACGGCAAGGCTGATCAAGTAGGCAACGTCCTGGCCGCCTACGGCAGTGAGGCGCTGCTGAACAGCAAGGCGCCGGTCTTCGAAGGATGGGTTGTTGCCCAGGCACTGGTCTGGCAGGTTCATGATCGCCTCCCAGTCCGGTACCAATTCACTCACACCGCTTGCATCCATCTCGTTGAGCGCGGCAACGGCCCGCGCTTCGATGCGGGCAAACTCCTGCGAGACCCCTTCCAGCACCAGGTCTACCTCAGGCACAAGCTCCGGGTCCCAGGCCGGCCCGAGCGGCAACAAAGCTCGCAGCTGCTGCTTGTACTGCGCCGACGATCTCATGCCAGCCATGTGCAGCCCCCATAGGTCAGTAGCTCGTTGTTCGCCGGCGCGATGTCAGCCGTCGGCGAAACCAGCTCGTGATCCCATTCGCCCTTGGCACCGCTGATTGCTTCGCGCATGTGGCTGACCAGCAGCTTCTCGCCCAGGCCGGCCTCACGGTTGTGCAGGTCAAGAAGTTGCGCTTCAACAGCTGCGCGGGTCGCCGTTGTGTCCGGATCAAGGCGGACCTGATAGGTGACCGGCACCGTGACCGGTGCCAGCACATAGACCTCGGCGGTTACCGGCCTGCGCTCCTCGATGTAAGCCTTCACCTCCGCCAGCTCGCCAGCATCCGGCACCGGGTTTGCGTCGTCGTCACGCATGAAGAACACGCCGACCGTGCCCGGCCCCAGGTATTTGCGCACGCACCAGGCACGGGTCACCCCCGCGCACTCCAGCGCCCAGGTTTCGTAGTCGTCCTTGTTGCCGCCATGCGGGATCACGCGATAGGAGCGGATCACTCGAGCGCGTAGCGACTCAACGCTCTCTTGAGGCGTACCGCCAGTCAGGCCGGGCGCCAGTACGGTGAATGCCCCCGCTATCCCCTCCACAGGCTGCACCAGATTCAGGGTTAGCCCTTCGACCGCATTGCCCAGTGCGCCAGCATCTACCGCTTCGACGGTTGTTGTATTGGCCCCGGCCTCGGTGGTTGCGCTGGTGGTCACTTTGTAGGCGCGACCATCCTCAGCCTGCAGCACCGTGTCGGCGTCGAGCACAGCGCCGGCTGCGGCCTGAAAACTTACCGGGCCATCCGCCGAGGCGGCAGGCTTGCGGGGCTGCTGCAGGCGCAGCGAGGCAACTCGCTCGAGCGTTTCCTCGTCAGCGGAATCCGGCAGGATCTGCTCGACAATCCAGTTGAGGTACCCATAGAGCCCAAACGCTGTGCCGGCTTGCGACCTGGCCAAGACCTGAGCATCAGAGTGCCGCAGCGCGTTGCTGCCAAGATCCGCCTGGGCACGGCTGATGAGTGTCGGCAGCGCCGGGATTTCAAACGGCATAGGTCACCTGCCACAGTTGGTCTGAATCGATGATGAGAGGTGCGCCGCTGAGCAGCGTCAGCACGACACGAAGGTTCAGGCGAGTGCTATCGGCTCGCTCACTGGTGATTGCCACGCTGAGCACCTGGCCGTCTTCAACCAGCCAGCGAAGCGCCTCTTCGGCGTAGTACTCGGCGTCACGCTGGGTGCGTTCCGTCAGCTTTACCCGGCGCAACAGCCAGAGGCGCGAGCCGATGCGGTCATCTGCAACGCGCGGGAAGCTGTCACCCCACCAGCCGTAGCGCTCTTCGTCGTCGACCGGATCATCTGGGCCGGCGCGGCGCCAGGTGAACAGGCTGATTACAACCGTCCGCACGAGCGACTTATCGGATTCGGCAAGGGTCATGGGGCGGCACCTACAGGAGGATTCGATTCGGCGTTGCCGCGGCTGATGCCGTCGTGAACGTGCTGGATCTGGCTGATGCCTGCGGCCACTTGATCGCCATCGGATTCGATGCTGCCAGTGGTCGTGATGGCCGGCGTTTCAAACTCGACGCCAGAGCTGGCTGTTACCTTGAAGACCTCGGTATCGAACTCGACCGCCCTTTCGGCCTTGACCTTGAGCGTCAGGGTTTCCAGTTCAACTACCCGGCCGCGCTTGAACACGAAGCTGTCGCCCTCGTCGGTGTACAACGCCACCTCACCCGGCTTTAGCTCCTTGAGCCGAAAACGCCGGTCAGCGACGCAGACCACCACCCCATGAGAGCGATCTCCGCCCAGGAATAGCGCGATACCTTCGGCGCCGGCCTTCGGGTGGCTGGTAAAGCCGTAGGGCTCGAAGTGCTCCAGATCGTCCTTCACCTCACCGGCGGTCAATCGCATTTGCAGCGCCTGGAGCATGTTCCCGGCGGTGGCCAAGACCACGGTGCCGCGGGCCATCATGCGCGTCAGCATGGTCATTTTTTCCCCCAATCCTCTGGCAGCAAGTATTCGAAGTTGTCGCCCTTCTTGCCCTTCTTCAGCTTGCGGCGCTTCAGCGGGTCAGCCGGTTCGGGCTCGTAGCCTTCAGGCGGACCTACTACCAGGGTCGTGATCATTCCGCTTTCGCTCAGGCTGTACGTCACCTCGGCAATCACCATGTCGCGATCGAAGCCGATCAGCGGGTCAACCACCCGCACCACGGTGTTGTGGCGCCACAAGGCGCCGTTGCTCTGCCGCCAGCCTTGCACGGTGTAAGTGGCCTGCAGGGCTTTGCCCATGCGGTTGCCGCGCTCCCAATTGGCGCGACCCTGGGCGAGCTCGTCGGTCATCTGGCCGGTCTGGTGGATGATGTGCGCGCGCTTTCGCGAGGTGCGGCTGTCGCTGACAGACGCCGACACCTCAGCCGCCTTCTCGCCGTAGGCCTTGTCGGTACCGCTGCGCTGGCCAAGCACTTGGTACTCGGAGAAGACGCCGGAGAAATCCAGGCCGGCGCTGCCGGTGAGGACGTTGTTACCGACCTCGATCCGATCAAAGGCGCGACCCTGGCTGCCGACGCTGGCCAGCACAACCTGGCCCCGGGCGTCGTCCGTAGAAAACACCCGGAACAGGGTAAGCAAGCGATCGATGGATTCGAATGCGGTCTCCCCCGGCTCGATCGTGTGGTCCGACAGCTGCGCTGTAGCCGAGATCTCGCTGCTGACCCGCAGGTTGTAGGGTGCAGCCAGTGCGCTGACGATCGCTTGCGCGCTCTGGTTCTTCCATTGCCCCGGCTTGTTGACGGCAGCACAGTCCACCAGGTCGGCAGTCAGCGAGCGGCCGGATACCGACAGGGTGATCTGGTCGGCGCCGTGGCTGATTGGCGTCGAGAACACCCAGCCGGTAAGCACTAGGTCGGCGCCAATGCGCACTTCGCAGCGCGCGCCCTGGCGGATGGGGCGGACCACCTCCTGCCCTGGCCAGCGCCAGGTGACGCTCAGGCGGAAGTCACGGGCCTGACGTTCGAGCCCCGCGGAGATCTCCACGTCCTTCCAGCCGCCATAGTCCAAGCCGTCAACCGTCAGGGTGACAGCGTTCTGTCCTTCCATGCCCTACTCCTTTGCGAGCTTCAATGGTCGCGGCGGGACGAACCCGGGGTGTCGAACACGGTTGCGCTGCACCACCTCACCCTGACGGGTGGCATCACCGAACCGGCGGTACGCCAGCACCAGGGCCGGCAGTGTTTGCTCCGGGGTCACATCGACCAGCCGCACGCCGGAGGCGGCCACAGCCGTCAGGTGGTCACTGAGCGCGTGCCGCAGATCGGTCAGTGCCTGGTAATGCGCATGGTCAGCCTTGAGCGAGGCCTGCCAGATCGCATCGTTCAAATCATCCCGGAGCGCGAGCACGTCATCGGCGACCGGCACCTCTGGGCGCTCGACTGGCTGCTGCACTTGCTGGTCGAGCGGAGGGACGCTTGCCGGCGGCTCGGCCGGCGGCGCCACTGGCAGGTCGGCCACGATGTTGCCTACTTGGACAAGCAGCGCGTCCTGCACCAGGTCGGCTGTCGCCTGAGCGGCTGCCGACGTGTCAGCGCCGCCAGCCGGCGGCAGCGTGTCAACTGCCCGAACCGCCTCAACCTGCTGATTCGCCACGCTGAGCGAACTGCGGTAGCTGGAGGCTGAGGTGTCCGAGGCAAATAGGCTGAACAGCCCGCCACCAATGCTGCCGAAATAGCTGCTGAACATCGAACGAAGACTGTCCGGCGCGTTGACGATTGCCTGCACGAAGCCGGTGACGCCGCCTACCGCCGACGCGATCGGCGAGAACTGCTGCTGCACCGTGGCGAAGACACCGCTGACGCTGCTGCGCAAGCTGTTCAGGTTGACCCTCGCCGCGTCGACTCGCTCCATGGCAGAGCCGTAGCGCCCCAGTGCCGAGTCAAGCAAGCCTTCGGAGGCCTTGGCCGCACGCTGCTGCGTGTTCGGTCTTGCGCTGGGGTACTTGCGGAGCTGGTCCGGATACATCTCCAACTCGAAACGAACCATCCCCCCTTCGCGGCGTTCATGGCTCACGTCACAGGGGCCGGCCTTAACCAGCATGCGCCCGAGCCAAGGGTGTACCAGCTCGCCCGCGCCTGGGGTCTCCAACGCTTCAAGCAACTTGTCGCGGCGCTCAAAGCAGTCGGGGCCGATGATGAAGGCCGTCAACTTGTGCACTTGAGCGCGCTTACCCAGTTGCTCGAAGAACGGCTCATCCCGCTGCACGAACTCGTGTAGCTGGCCGCGCTGCCCCGCAGGCATAGATGCCTGATCGACCTCGAATGCCACCCCGCGAAAGCTGGCAGGCAGCAGGCTGTCACGCCAGGTTGTCACGCTCATCCTGCCCCCATGGTTCGATAACCAACGTTCGGCTTGACCAGCAGGCCGGGCTGATTGGTTTTCGGTTGTTCAACGCGCGTGCCGGGTGGCGCGCCGTTGATGTTGATGTTCAGCTCGCCATTGACCTGGGCCTTGTTGCCGGCCATGACCAAGCTGCCTGGCGCCGGCGCCTTGAGCAGCGCCCCCGCCGAAGGGATCCCCATCGCCGAGGTCATACCCTGCTGCCGAGCAAGAGCTTGCGCCCCCGCATTGGCGGCGAGCATCGAGCCGTCTCCTCCCCCCATCGCCTCGCCATTGCGCTGATTTTGGGCGTAAGCGGCGCGCTGCACTTTGGCCGTGATGCCCTCCCCGCCCTCATCCAGCCCCATGATCTTCATGAGGGGTTCGATGAAGCCGCTGACCTTGTCCCACAGCGACTTGAAGAACCCGGCGATGGGTTCCCAGTTCTTGATGATGAAGCCGAGTGGCGTCCAGGCGGCGAACTCCTTGAGCATCTCCCAGGCCGGGACCGTATATGCCTTGATCAGCTCCCACATGGCAGAGAAGAACGGGCCCACCGTCTCCCAATTCGCGATGATCAGGCCGGCGGCGGCGGCGATGCCTATAGCGATCAAACCGATAGGGCTTGCGGCCAGCGCCAACCCCATGACCTTGGTGGCAACCGTCGCGGCCACAATCGCGGCGCGAATGCCAGTGAATGCCACGCCGGCCCCAACCAGGCCGCGAACCAGATTTGGGTTTGCCTCGATCATCGCAGCGGTGTAACTGATGAGGGGCCTGATAGAGTCGACAGCCTCATTCAGGCCAGGCAGCAACGCATTGCCCAGGGCTCGCCCAACCCCGTCGATGGTGTTGCGCAGCAGCTGCAGGTTGTTCGCCGTGGTCGCTGCCCGAGAGGCGTACTCCTTGTCCATGGATCCGGAGTAGCCCTTCTCGTCGGCCACCTTTTGCAGGTTGCCTTTGAGTAAGTCGAGGTTGGTCAGCAGCGGAGCGATGGCGGTGATCGATTCGCTGCCGAACAAGTTGGCCATTAGCCCGGCCTGCTTGGACTTGTCCACGTCCTTAATTCGGTCAAGGATGCCCAGTACCGCACCTTGGGCGTCGGTCTGCATGGCCTTGGCAACTTCCTTGGAGTCGAGCCGCAGCGCCTTGAACGCTTCAGCCTGGCTCTTTGTCGCCGCTGAGCCCTTGGTCATGGCGAGCATGAAGTTCTTGATGCCAGTGGCGGCCACCTCCTCCTCCACACCCACGCCGGCCATGGTTGCGCCCAGGGCTGCGATCTGCCCCGACGCCAAGCCCGCAATCTCGCCCAGCGGGCCAATGCGCGTGACGATGCCGGAAATCTGCTTGGTGTTCGCGGGCCCTGTGTTGCCCAGGTAGTTGATCTTGTCGGCCAGCGCGACCACGTCGTCCTGGCCCATCTTGAACGAGGTGCGCCACTTGGCCATCATCTCGCCGGATTGATCGGCGGTCTGGTCGAAGGCCACCCCCATCTTCACCGCGGCTTCGGCGAAGCCAAGCAATTCATTCTTGGCAATGCCGGACTGGCCGCCCGCGGCGACGATCTTGGCGATGTCGCCGGCCGCCATGGGCAGCCGCTCGGACATGCGCCCGATATCATCCCCCATCTGCTTGAACTGCTGCGGGGTATCGAAGTCGACGACCTTCTTCACGTCGGCCATCTGCGACTCGAACTCGATGGCTTTGCTGATCCCGGCCACGAACGGCGCCGCGATAGCACCACCCGCGATCAGGTCACGAAAGCCGATCTTTCCGAGGCCAGTCTTCTCCAGGCCCTTCTGAAAGCTCGATACGTTTTTGCGGATCCCCGCCAGGGTTGGCGAGAGTTTGTCGACGCCAGTGATGAGCGCCTTGAGCTGAAACTTGTCGGCCATCACGGCACCTGCTGCAGGGCGTTGATGCGCTGAGCGTGCATCAACGATTCGAGGAAGAGGTCCAGCGGCTTGGCGAGGATCTGGTCAGGATCGACCTTCCAGAACCAGGCAAGGTCGTAGGCGAGCGCGATCAGGCTTTCGGTGTCGGCGAGGCCGCACTCATGAAAAAACGGGCAATCACCCAACTGGCCTTGTGCAGGTCAGAAAGGTCCAGCTGGTTCACCGCCGACGGTGGAATGCCAGCGCAGACTGCGATGTATTTGGCCGCAGTGTCCATGTCCAGGCTGATCTCGTCGTTCTGGTCGATCTTGTAGGGCAGCGACTTGATGGCTCGGACTTCCTGAACCGTCGGCCTGCGCAGCTTGAGCTCGCGCCGCTCTTCGTCATAGGCATTGATCGGGCTCGACAGCTTGATCACCTCAGTCATTGCCATACCCCTTTGAGGCCGTCGAATTGCAGGTCGATAGTGCCGTCGTCACCGCTCGCTACCGGCTCATCGACCAGATAGGCGCCAGACAACACGTACACCTTGCCGTTGCTGAACTCGCAGACAACGGTCATGTCCGTGCCCTCGACCAGTTTTTTTATCGGTAGGTCCGGCGTGTACACGGCGGTGACCTTCACGTAAGGCGTCAATTGCTCTTCTTTGTAGAAGCCCGCCACTACCGACTCCCGTTTAACGTCCATCAGCCGCGCCTCACAGCCGCCGGTGATGGTCAGTTGGGCGGCGTCCACTTTGACGTAGCAGGTGCCCGCGACTCGTTGACCCATGGTCTTGTCTCCGAAAATGAAAAAGCCCGCTCAAGCGGGCTTGTAGTTGTTCTGGCCAGGTCAGGCCGCGGCGTCGTACTGCAGGCGGAACTGGTTCAAGAGCGCGAAGATGCGCAGGCCATTGATGTAGTCTGGCGGGAACAGCACGTTGATCCGGCTCGGGTCGTTGCTGTCGCGCTCGACGATGAGGTACTCGGCAAACAGCTCACTGTTTTCGACGTGGCCCTCGTTCTCCAACTTGCCGTACTCGGCGATCAGCTCACCGCGAATGACGCTCGGCGTCACAATCGGCTGACCCGGGCCAAATCGAGTGCCGTCGTTGGCCAACTTGTGCCGGCCGTACTTGCTGGTGATCACTCCCTGCAGCCGACGGACGATGAAGGCCGACTGGTGCATGGTCTCGCTGTCCAGGTACGAGTTGTCAGGCTGGCCGTAAGCGTTCTTCTGGTATGTGGTGATCGAGCGCTGGATGCGCATCGAGCCGCCTTCGAAGTAGGCCGTGGCGATGCCGTAGCTCAGCAGAGACTGCCGTTCGGTCAGCGTGAATCGCTCGCTGGCAGGCGCCGGATCGATGGCAGGCATGGTCCCGCTCTGGGTCGGTCGGCTGGCATCCGCGGAAATGAAAGCGGCGGTACGCGCTGTGAGGGATGCCGCGTCCAGCCAGAATGGCTGAGGAATGCCTGGCTCCATTCCTTGAACGGTAACATGCTGATCATTCCGCGCCTGGCCGACAGCCACCAAGGCGCCAAGAGTGCCGCGTTTGGCGCTGTAGACATGACCGAACAACTGCTTGGCCCAGGACCAGCGACCGGCGCTGTCGTCCATGGCGAGCTTCCAGGCTTCCAGGCTGGAGGTGTCGGCCCACGGCATGCAGATGAACTCGAACGGCTCATCGCCAAGAGCGGCCAGGGCATCAACCTGATCAGGAGTGCCCGCACCGTTGGCCATGGCCACCACTGCGACGGTGAGCCCTGCGGGGGTGACTTCGCCATTGGTCTTGCCCAGGCGGTTCATCTGTACGGCAATGTCGTTGCCGCTTTCGCCCTTCCACTTGCAGGTCAGGGTGATGACGCCGCCCGCGGCAGCGGCGGTAACCGGCAGATCGACCTTGGCATTCACTTGGACTGCCAGCGCGGCGGCTGCCTGAGTAGCCGTTGCAGCGGAAGTCACGGTCGCCTGTACGCGCACACCGCCGATGTACAGGCTGAGCAGCCCGGACTCGGTCGCGGCACCGGTCACCGTCACGGTGCCTTCCGCCACGACGCCGGCTGTAGCCTTCAGTGGAAGACACCAGACCTCGCCCACCGGGTCGGCTTTGCGCCAGATCTCGTACATCGCGGCGAGCATGGAGCCCTGGCCGCCGATGGACTTGGCCATGCTGACGCTTGGCACCAGCACCAGCTGACCGATCTCTTCTGCCGTGGCGTCGTCATTGACCTGACCCACGATCAGCCGACGCATGACCGACGACGCGGAGTTGGCCGCCGAGTTATCCATCTCCGCATAGAACAGCGGGACGCGGATATCCGCGGGGATGTTGCTGAATCCGATGGCCATTACTGGGCTACCTCGTTCTTGGCCGGCTTGGCCTGCTTGATGGTGATGTCGCCATCCGCCAGGCGGCGGCGCCACCAGACGCTGTCGGTGACTTCGCGGCCCGCAGCGGGCAGCAAGTCACCCGCCTGCGGGTCCGGTACGGTGCGGCCAGCAGCCGGCACCACGGTGATACGCTGAGTCATGGTTCGGGATCTCCGGAGAATTTCACTTCGATGCGCCCATCAGGGCCTGGGTAATGCAGGTTGGGGTCGGCCGGATCGATGCAGTCCATGTTGATGGTGGCTCCGGTGAATGCCGGCAGGCCGTCGAGCTCGTGCTCATGCCACGTTTCCGCCGGGTCACCGGGTTTGTTGCGGCCGAGCCGGAACGCTGCCGAGAAGCTGAAGCGGTAGACCACCCGGGCGCGGTTGATCAGCACCAGACCACCTCCGTCGTAGACGATGGGGTCGTACTCGGCTGCCGGACACCAGCCGACCAGGGCCCGCCACAGCTCTTTGCGGAAGTCGTGCAATAGGTCGGCGGCCTGCTGGCCGCGCTCATCCTTGGCGTCCATGGCCAGGACCACCTCGAAGCGGTCCTCGATATCCTGGATCACGGCGTTCTGCGCTTGGTTATCGCCCGCCTTGTCATCGGCGGCGATCACGTAAGCCGACGGGTTCTTGAGCAGCACCGACTCGCTGACTGCATCCAGGTCGATGCCGCCCGAGACCCTGGCGGCAAGGCTCGGGCAGTTCTCGCGCAGGTGCGCGATGATGGGGGAGATTTTCATGTTCGAGTTCCGGCCCGGCGGGCCTAGTAATCAACTGAGAGCGGCAGCGAACGCGGCCTTAAGTACCGCCTGGACCCTTCCCTTTTCGTCCTGCAAGGCGTCTTCCATGTAGTTCGCCCGCGGCGCAATGCGCCAAGCGCCTGCGGCGCGTGCAGCCATCGCCTCGGCGCGCTGCCCGCGAGCCCTTCGATTCGACTTACCTCGGCCTTTACCAGGGGCAAGCGGTCGAATCCTGCCCCCCTCCTTCACGCCGTAATGCAGGTAAGCCGGGTAGTACTCCTTCATTGCAGACGTTTTACGCGGGGCGACCTTCACCAGAAAGCCCGCTCTGGAAACTTTGAAGCGAATAGACTCGAGAGTCCGACCCGTCCTGCTTATCGGGTAATTGTCCTGACCGCGGGCCAGCGCGAGGTTGAGCTGAGCTCTGCGCATGACCAGCTGACCGGCTCTGCGCATCCCCTTTTTGACCTCTCGCTTGTCGAAGATCTCGCGACCGAACTGGTCGAAGCCTTCGATGTGCAGGTAGCCGTCGACGGATGCCGAGTTAGCCATAGATCCCTCCTCCCGCCTGCTGCTGAGCGAGCTCCTCAACTTCGAGCAGCGTAAAACTCTTGCCAGCCCCCAATGGTGCACTTCGTTTGATGCGGTAGATGACGCCGCCGGCCACTACCTCGTGGGAGGTGGTCACGCTTTCGATCCGGCGCAGCCAGACGCGGTGAGTGATCTTGTCGTCGGTTTGAACGCTGTCGGTGTAGGCTGCCGTGCCGACTGCGCGAATCTTGGCCCAGCGCTGGCGAGGCTCTGTGAACACTGAGGCAAGGTCGGCAGCATCCAGCGGAAGGTCATCGCGCAAACGGATGGTGATGCGACGGTCGAGCTCGCCAGACTCTGGGGCGCGGGCGCCTGTCAATCCACTAGAAGCCATCTTCAGAACCTCGGAGGGACAGTGATGTCCGCCAGCAGGTGGTCAACGAAGCTAGATGGGATCTCGGCGAGGGCTTGCCCGGCGACCAAAAGCCCCCGATGGGTAAACGCCGTTTCGGCCGCCATCAGCAGCCAGCTCAGCACGCCAGGATGCGCCTGCAGGTCAACACCAGCGCGGTAGCGAATCCGCAAAGCGCCTTCCGGGCGGCCGTCAGGGAACCGCAAGTAGCTTTCCTTGCCCGCCTGGATCAACTCGGTCCGGCCGACAAACTCCACTGGCGAGCCCGAATTGCCCAGCATTAGCACCGAGTCGATGGCGGCCGCCTGGCCTACATCCAGCGCATGGCCCGACAGGAAGTGCGCCGGCCAGTCTTCCTCGTAGGCAGCCTCGCGGATCGCTGCCCCTGTCTTCGACTCGCACTGTGCAGTCACGCCCGGGATGATGATCTGGTCAATCAGTTCAGGCTGAAGATCCTCCGGTTCGGCGCGGCATTGAAAGGCCACCTGATCCAACGTCAGCACGGGCGCCCCCGTGTAGGCGATGCGGCGCGCCATGATTACGGCTTACCTTCAGCGCCCGCCTGAGCCTCCGACTTAGCCGCCCCGCCAGTATCGGCGTCGGCATCGGTCTTTTTGGCAGCGGGGCCTGCGCTGCCGGCGCCGCTCTTGCCCTTTCTCGCGTCTGGCTTGTCCGCGTCGATGGCATAGCCAGCCTCGACCAGACTCTCGGCTACGGCAGCATCGAAGCCAGCAGTTTCACCTGCGGCATAGCCGCGCCAGTTCTTCTCGAAAGTAACGATTACCTTGGACATGTGATGCTCCTTGAATCAACAGGTGAATCGCCCGGCATGCCGGGCGGATTGGTTACAGGGAGCTACCCCATTTGACGCCGGTCATCACCGCGACCGACTCGACGTGGCGCGGGCCGAAGTCGTGCTTGGCGATCACGCGCACCAGGGTCTGGTCACGCTGGAATGCGCTGATGACATTGCCGCCGGCGTCCTTGTAGGTGGCCTCTTTGCTGAAGTCGATGACCATGGCGTCGTCTTCGCCGATGAAGCAGTCCGCGAAGTCAGCGAAGTGGATTTCCGAGGCATCACCTTCAGCGCCCAGGTTGATCGGGATCTGGGTGGTGGAGCCGACCGGGAACCCCTTCAGCATGTTCTGATCCAGCTCGGGGTAAGCCTTGTTGCCATTGCCGTCACGTAGAGCGGACAGCCAGCGCTTGGTGCGCGGGGCCATGGCGAAGCCTGGGGCGGTCATGTTGGAGTTGGCGTTCTCCAGGCGCAGGATCAGCGCGGACAGCGCAAACTCCACGGACTCCAGCGTCACGGCGGCAGGGGCCGCGAATACGTTGAAGGCCGGCGCCCAGAAACGCAGGCCTTTGGGCAGGTTGCCGGTACCGGCACCGCGCAGGAACGACAGGTCTTCTGCCGTCGCTACCGAGGCCACCAGGTCGTTCACGACGAGGCGGTCGACGCTGGGGTTGGTGCCGGAGTAAGCCAGCAGGTCATTACTGATCGGGACCAGGGCAGCGAGCTTTTTCGACGACAGTTTCAGGTCGTCGAACTGCATGTCAGTGGTCGGCATATCTTCTTCGGTGCCGATGTAGCCAACGACTGCACCACCCTTGATGCGCGGCACGGTGAGGTTGCCATTCTGCAGCGGCAGGGACACTGCGCCGAGGCTGCGCACCACAGACTTCGGCCGCAGCAGCTCGATGACTTCGCTGGAGAAGCTCTGCGGCACCAGCACCCCGCCGGCACCCGGCGTCACGGTGTTGAGCGCCATGGCGATCTCAGGGTTGTAGCCGGCGTCGGTGGCCATTTTCGCGGCGGCTTCTTGGTTGCCGCGAGAGGCAGCCAGCACACGGACCATCTGGGCCATGTTGGCACCTGGTACAGGCTTGGCGGTGAATGGCCCACTGATGTGGCTGGGCGGGCCATTGATGCCCTGAGCGCTTTCGTTGACCGGCACGGCGCTGGCAGTCGCCATACGCTCAGCAGCCTCCGCGCGCGCGAGCTTTTCCGTCAGGGCGTTGAACTGAGTGCTGAGCTGCTCGAACTGGGCCAGCTGTTCGGCGCTGAGCGAGGTGCCCGCCGCTTCGAGCTGGGCCAGCGCCTGGATCTGACCATTGATAGTGGCGCGTTCGCTACGCAATTGAGTTACGAGGGACATGCTGCCTCCTGGGCATAAAAAAACCGCCATCAGGCGGTTGGGATCACTGCCGCGAACGCGGTCAGAGTTGAGACTGAATGGCGAAGGCCGAAGCCCGCACGCTGATGCGCTGCTGTGGCTGTGCGCCTTGGCGCTGTGCACGACTGAGGGCAACCGCCCGCGAAAGGTTGTCTACCGCGAGCTGCGGCGATTCCAGGCGATCAGCCAGGCCAATGGCAATGGCGGATGCGCCACGGTAGCAGGCGGCTTCCGTGGCGATGATGTCTGCCACATCGCGGCCACGGTACTCGGCAACGTGAGTGGTGAAGAGCTGATAGCTCTCCTGCACGACGTCGTTGAGCACCTGCAGGGATTGTTCGGTAAGCGGCTCGTTTGGGCTCAGGTCGTTCTTGTGCGCCCCGGCGTAGACCGTGGTGACCTTGACCCCCATGCCTTCAATCATCTTCGAGCGGTCCATGTGGCTGGCCACCACGCCGATGGAGCCCACGCCCGAGGTCAGGCTGACGACGACCTCGGTGCAGGCCGACGCAATCAAGTAGCCCCCGGAGTAAGCCATGAAGTTGACCAGCCCGGTGATGGGCTTGATCTTGGTCGCGGCGCGGATGTCCGCTGCCAGCTCGAAGGCGCCAACCGCGCTGCCGCCTGGGCTGTCGATGTCGAGCACGATGTGTTCGACCATCGGGTCGGCGATGGCCTGGCTAAGAGCGGCACGCAGCCCTTCATAGCTGGTCATCGTCTCGCAGGCATTCAGGTGACTGCCGCGGCTGACGAGAACGCCATGCACCGCAATCACTTCCACGCCGGTTAGCGCGATGGCAGCACGCCGCTGCTCTTCGCGGCGATCCTGCTCCGCCTGGTAATCGTCATCGTCGTAGTACATCGAGGGATTGGCCGTCGCTCCCCCCATACTCAGATTGACGATGTTGAGGCTCATGGTCTGGTTGGCCCAGCGTACCGCTAGGTCCATCATGTCGGGTGTCGTCAGCAGCGGCTGATTGAACAGCAGGCTGGCAGCACGCAGATGTCGTTTCATGCGGCAAGCATCCTCAGGATATCGTCGCGCTGCTGCTCCAGCTGGGCGCGGACGTTGGGGTTGTTCATGTCGGGCAGGCCGTGCGCCACGTCGGTCATGTTCAGCGGTTGCAGGTAGCTGTCGCCGTTGGCCACGGGCGGCATGTTTTCCAGACGACGGATGTCGTTGATCGACAGCCACCCCCATTGCCGGCCAATTGCGTAAGCGTCGTAGCGGCTTTTCTGGTCGCCGCGCAACAGACCGGAGAGGTTGAACTCGATGAAGTAGTCGCGGCGCTCGGTCGGCAGCAGGAAGTCGCGCATCATGGCCTGCTCGTGACGCTTTACCCACGGCATCAGGGCAAAGATCACGTACTGAATCAGCAGTTGCTCAAGGCTGTTGTAGCTGGCCTTCTCCAGATCGTTGACCATGTGCGGGGGGATCTTGTAAATCCGCGCCAGGTCCAGGCCAGTGGCCTTGAGGATGCCCAGCAGCTCGGCGTCCACGTTGTTCATCGAAACCGGCTTGAAGACCATGCCCTCCTGCAGCATCGCGACCTTCTTGGCATTGTCGATGCCCGAGAACTTGTTGCCCCACTGATCGAGGATGCGATCAATGCTCGCTTGCTCCTTGATCGGCGGCGCATCCTTCGGGCGCTCGATGACACCACTGACAGCCGTGCCGTTTGCAAATGATTTGCCTGCGTACTGCCTGACCGCCTGCGCCAGGCCCACCGCATCCGCATGCAGCTCAATGGGTGAAAGTCCGGTGTAGTGATTCTTGGTGTGCCAGCGCACGTGATGGATCAGCCTCATGGGCAGTGGCTCATGAGCACCAATGCGGTACACAGGGCGCAGGTCGCCGCCCTTGAGCACCGTGATTTTGTCGTTGTGCATCGGGTACAGCGCTTTGACCGAACCGTCGTCACTGCGCTCGATGTAGCTGTAGCAGTTGCCGCGCAAGCCCAAAGCGAGCTGGCAGGACTCGCGGTATTCGTAGGGTGTCTGCCACGGGTTTGGCTGATAGCGCAGCACATCGTAGAGCGGGTGAGCTGTCGCGAGTTCGCGCTTGCCGTCGCCCAAGCGGCGATACAAGTCGAGTGGCAGTTGGCCCACGCTTTCCGCCAGGAGCGTGACGCAGTTCTGCAGCACCGTGATCGCCAGGGCGCTGTCCGGGGTGACTGTCATGCCAGCCGCTGAGCGGCCAGAACCAATTAGGCCGCGCCAAAACCCGCTGCTGCCATCAGAGACCAAGCCCTCATTGGCGCCGAGCAAATTGCTGAAAAACATGCTCACCCCCCTTCGGGATTACGTTTGGGCGGGATGCGGGCTGCCGCTTTGTCAGCAAGCCAGGCCCAGCCGATCAGGCCGAAGCCCGCCGTGATGAAAGCACTGGGGGTATGGATCAGGGCAATGCCGGTGACCAGCAAGCCGAAGCCAGCCAAGCCGGCAACCCACGCAGCGATTGCGATCTTGTTCAAACCCCGACTCCTTCGTCGTAAATGGATGTGCCGCTATTGCCGGCTGAAACAGCGCCGCTGATGCCGGTGGCCATGAGCCCGGCGATGATGCCGTCGATCCGGCCTGTTGCCTTTGCCTTGTCGGCCTTGCGGTTATTCGCCGGGTCGGAAACGATCACGGCGTTACCGGCGCACCAGGTCATCACGGGGTTGCCGTCATGACGCAGCGATTCCACCGCCTCCACTGAGCGCGCATCGTCAAAGAGCTCGGCGGATGCATCGCTGCCTTCATCAGCGGACTGGACCATGCCGAGCAGGCGCCGCTCAAACTCGTCCACTGCCGGCCCCATATCCTTGAAGCCCTGCCCGAACTCGACCAGTTCCGGCAGCGTGATGTCGTACTCGCTCATCAACTGACGCATGTCTTCGATCCGCCAGCGGTCGAAGGCAATCTTGTCCACCTGGAAGAAGTGGCAAATGGTCTGCATCCTCCGCAGCACATGCAGCTTGCTGATGGCACGCCCCGGCGTTGTTTCAAGATCACGCGACTTGATCCAGGCTGCGTAGGGCACCTTGTCGCGCGCCTCGCGCTTGTCCAGCTCATGATCGGGAATCCAGAAGTACGGCAACAGCCGCCAGTGCGGATCCTCGTAGGTCGGATAGAACAGCAGGACGAAGGCCGTGAGGTCGGTTGTGCTGGACAGGTCCAAGCCGCCGACGCAGGGCCGGTTCTTGAGCAGCGACATGGGTACCCGCTCTTCGGCTTGGCTCCAGACATCCCACGAAATCCATGGCGACTCGGCACCGGTCCACTCGCAGAAGTTCAGCCGGCGCACCATCGCCTCTTTGCTCGGCATGCCCCTGGCCTCGGTCACCTGCTCACGCAGGTACTTGATGCCCGGCAGGTCAGCGTCCTGCAATGAGGGGTTGGATTTGAACCAGCAGCTCTCGTCCTGGATGGGGTCATCGCCTTCATCCAGCGAGCAGATGTAGGCGAAGAAGCCGTCATCGGTGAGCGCACCCGAAGCCACCCGAGAGCCGTACTCGTGGTATTCCCAGCAGGGGCCGCGCTTGTTGGAGCCACTGTTAGTGATCATGAAGATCAGCGCCTGTTTCCGGCTCTTGGTGCCGGCGCGCATCATCTCCACGACCAGGTTGGTCTTGTGCTCATGAACCTCGTCAATCAGGGCCATGTGAGGCCGTGGGCCGGACTGACCGTCATCCGAACTGATTGGACGGAAGAACGAGCCCGCTTTCAGGTACGCCAGGTTCCAGATGTTCTGGCCGGTACCGCTGCAGGCAAGGCGCTTGGTCAGCTCCGGCGACTGCTGCACCATCGCGACAGCGTCGCGGAACAGGATCATGGCCTGATCCTTTTTGGTTGCAGCGGCGTAGATTTCGGCGCGAGCCTCGCCATCACCGACCAGGCCTTTCAGACCGACGCCAGCAGCCAGTGGCGACTTGCCCGAGCCCTTTCCGCTTTCGACGTACACCACGCGAAAACGGCGGTAGCCGTCACTGCCCTTCCAGCCGAAAATGCTGCCGACGATGAATTTCTGCCAGGGCAGTAGCTCGAAGGGCTGCCCTTCAAACTCCCCACCGTTGAGTTTCAGCACGGCGCGGTAGAAGCGTATGGCCTTGTTGGCCTCCTCCAAATCCCAGAACAGACCTCGCTTTGGGCCTTCCTCTAGGTCTCGCAGATGGCGAGCGCATGCGTTTCGGATGTCGGGGCCGGCAATTCGCTTGCCTGAGTGCACTTCTCTCGCGTACTGGGTCGCAGGATCGTCAACCGAAGTGCTCCGCGAGCGGGTCTTCTTCGTCGTCATTCGTTTTGACCTGGACCTTGGATCGGGCGGCTGGAGTAAGGCCGAATTCGACCAGGTAACTTTTGAAGCGACGGTCAACGTCGGCGAGCATCGCAACGGCAGGGTTTGCCTTGAGCACGAGCTCACCTTGTGTGCTGGTCGTCTCGTAGGTGCGCCCCTGAGCGTCGACCGTTTCACGCAGAGCGAGGATTTCTGCGTAGCAATCGCAGAGTCGCTCCAGGGCAAAACCATCTGCCTCGGTGAGCACACCCATGCGGTCAAGCAGCACCGTCAGGCGCCCCCAGGCCACCTGCCCTTCACACGTCAAATGTGCCGGGGCGCTCGGGATGCGCCTCGCGGGCTGGGGCTCTTTCTTGTTGATAGCGCGCTTGCCGGGGTTCCCTCTGACAAGCTTCAGCTCTGTCGGGATGGGTCTTCTCCCGGCCATTTTTTGCTCTCAAAAAAAATCATTTCATTTCGCGGGTATGCGCACAGAGAAGGGCGATCGGTCAGGAACGGTTTGGCAAAAAACATTTTCACCCCCCTACCCCGTTGGATAGGGCCCCGTAGCACCCGGAGAAGCCTCAGGAGGGCCGGTTCCAGTGGTGCCGTGGGTCCAGCGGCCTGCCGCTGATGTCGCACCCTACCTCTCGCCCAGACTTCTCCAGGCGCTGCTTGTAGGAGCTGTGGCAATTGGTGCACAGCGACTGCCAGTTGGCTCGATCCCAGAACAGGACCATGTCGCCGCGGTGTGGCTGGATATGGTCGACTACGCTGGCCGGCTTGTTGATGCCTGAATGCTTACAACGCACGCAGAGCGGGTTCTTGCGCAACCAGCCCTCGCGAGCTTGCTGCCACTGGTAACCGTAAGGTCTGGGCTGTTTCTCTCTATCAATCAATGACACGGACATCTGTCACTCCTGCGCATTGCGCGACAAGAGTGGTCCGGAGTAGCCGCTAGGCTTTTCCACGCCATCTTAACCACCAAGTCAGAGATAGTGCGTTGCCATGCGACATTCCATGCCAAATGCTCGCATAAAGGCCGACGCTCTTAGCCTTCACCATCACGAATAGTGACCTTCACTCCCGTAGCCACGATCTCGTACTCAGCTTCGGAGATCCTCCTCACAGCGCCACCCGTGCGTATTTCGAAATGCTTCAACCCTTCATGTCGAATCATCCCGCTTGAGGATCGCTCAACGACCTCATCCTGGTAGATGTTGATCACGTACTCCAAATTATCCGTGCCAACTCCAACGACCTTCCCAACGTATTTGTCTGCCATGTCTGAATTCCTTACGTGAACTGTCAACGTAACGGAAACCCAACCGGGTGCTTTTCGACCGCGCCCTTGGGCCTCAATTGAATGATAGACATGTTCCCTCGCGCGCCTTAAAACGAGACGGGCCTGAACGGTGGCGCGGTCAATCGACTCTCACGATTTTGGCGACGTTTCCTTTAGCTCTACAAACCAGAATGGCAGCGAGCAAGTAGAACGCGGTGTTGAACCAGGATGCGTCGGCGAAGTCGTCGTGCAGCATCATGCGGCCGCTCAGGCTCACGAACTGCATCCCGGTAATCGCGCACGCGGCCCAGGCCATCAGGGAAACCCTCAACTTGTAACGGGCACCGGGATACGGCCGGTAGCGCAGACCAATCATCACGAAGATGACGGCGCACAAGGCGGCCTGGATAACGGCAACCATTCAACCCTCCTTCCTGGCTCGCAGGCGGAAGACCCATTGCAGCCAGCGCGGCATCTGGCCGGTCTGCATCCATTCCAGCAAGCCGGAGAACGTGACCACGCACAGAACGCCGCAGACGAAGGCCGAGAAACCCGCTGTTTGCGTCCATGCCCGGCCCATCAGCTCAGCGGCACCGAAGTAGCCGCCGATCCATCCAGCCAGCAAGTAGCCAATCCGGCGCAAGGTGCTGATCTCCTTCGCGAACACTACGTAGAAAAAAGCCCCTCCGAACGCACCGACCAACGCAGCCAGGTCCAGCTGGGGAAATGCAGCACCCAGGCCGACGCTGGCAAGTACTCCGGTCACTGCGAGGGCGCCGGTGCTTGGCTCGGCCATAGGTATTGCTCCAAGAATGAAAAGCCCCGCACAGTGGCGGGGCTCGATAAACAAAAAGCCCAACATCATGGCTGGGCAAATTTCACGCCCTACTCAGAGCATGCTTCGATAGTCGACGCGGCCCTCCGGCCGGTGAGCATCTAAGTAATTCAGCAAATGGCAGCAGATAGCCATCTTTCGAGCCCATCTCGAGGCGGATAGTAACCAGAAGAGAGCCACAAAAAGCCCCGGCACAATGGTCGGGGTTTCTCTGTGTCGCGTTGCTTGCAAGCTGGACACATGGCGCAAATATGAACGCAACGGCCTACTTTATAAGCGAGACCAGCGCTCGAACGGCCACCTTCAAGGCGGCCTCCTTTGCGGTATTTTTCAACTGCTCAGCCATGGGCGATCCGCTGAGCGCGGTCGCCGAGCCATGTTGGGCAGGGGCGGGCTGGGTAGCCGGCTTTGCGACTGTCGCTGGCTGGGCGTCAGATGGAGAAACTCGCTGCGCCTCCATACGCTTTGCAGCCTCTTTCTTCAGCCATTCATACATCTCATCATCGACGATATCGGCTTTCCTAATCCGCTTACGCATCGCCGTATCCGGATCATCGTCAGGCTTCAACTCAGCCAGCAGATGCTCGACATCTGCGAGAAACTGGGCAAGCGCAGCCTGATCGACTTCAAATGTGTCATGGGCGACCTTGTTGCGCAAAACGTAGGCTCTACGGATTTTCGCAACATCCCCGGGGCTCAAGCTAGCCTCAATGCTCTCACTCAGTTCTTTGAGCCCAGATCCGACAGCCCCGACCTCTCGAAGCTGCTGCTCGAGCCTTCTGCTTCCATCAATGATCAAACCGATCGCTTCGATTGCGCTATTCATCACGTTTCCTCTTGGGCCATCACAGGATAGCGAATTGGTGGCCCTTCAGAAACACGAAACCCCGACGCTTAGGCCGGGGTTTGTCTGTGTCGCGTGACGTTGCAAGCCGGACACGCTGCTATGAAAACAGAGCTATTCCATATGGACAACCTTTATTTTTACGGCAGGGATATCGATTAGCAGTCAGAAGGTTCCAGGCTAGCCGAACGTAAAAAGCCCAGCGGAAGC
Organism: Pseudomonas sp. GZD-209; assembly: GCF_049310485.1. Classification (NCBI taxonomy): domain Bacteria; kingdom Pseudomonadati; phylum Pseudomonadota; class Gammaproteobacteria; order Pseudomonadales; family Pseudomonadaceae; genus Pseudomonas; species Pseudomonas sp. GZD-209. Next base: position 166,285 of record NZ_JBMOWQ010000003.1, on the reverse strand, counting down.
TGGGCTTTGGCTGAAATCAACGGGCATTACTCATGAGGCATATCTGCCTCCTCTGGATTTACACGCTGCGTCTCGACCGCCTCACGGTCTTCTTCCTCATCCATGAGCGGGTCGTCATCCACCGAGTCTGGTTCGGTAGCAATATCTGGATTCCTACCGCCCTGTTCTCTTGGCTCACTGCTCATAGCTGCATACCTCAAGTGGATTATCAGATGTCACACCTAATTTGAGGGCTACCGCCACCCGCCCGTTCGTTCGTATTTCACGCCACCGGTCGCTTTGCTAGGGCGCCCCGCTTTCGCCCTACCGACCGTCTAACTCTAGGAACACCTGGAATGCGCTGCCACTCAACTCAGGGCAATCCCGACTACTGAGGAGGCTACATATGAACGCCATCGACATCCTGGTTGAAGACCACAAAACCGTGGAAAAACTACTGGAAGAATTGGCGTCTACGACCGATCGGGCAGTGAAAAAGCGCGGAGATCTGCTCAGTCGCATAGAGCAGGAGCTCAAGGTCCATACTGAGCTTGAGGAGCAAATTCTATACCCCGCCCTCAAGGAAGCCGGTGGTAAAGAGGAGGAAAAAATGTACTACGAAGCCAAGGAGGAACACCGTACCGTCGACTCCCTGGTCTTACCAGATCTCTTGCATACCGAGACAGATACTGTGGAGTTTGCAGGGCGAGTCAAAGTGATGAAGGAGTTGCTGGAACACCACATTGAAGAAGAAGAGGGAAAATTTTTTCCAACAGCCAAAAAACTACTCGGAAAGGATGTTTTAGACGAAATGGGTCTAGCGATGCAGGAGTACAAGAAAACGCTTAAGACTCAGCATTCAGCGAAACAGAGCATATAGTGTTAAGTGCAAAGCCCAGCGCATGGCTGGGCTTCTCTCTTTGGTACCCGCCAAATTAGGCGAGTTTCATGAACGGCTTCAAATGCCTTTATGGATGAAACTAACAACTATTCCAATGGGCGCTCGTGATGGCTATAGCGCTCGGCATTGGATGCGCGCGATGGGTCCGGCGGCCCCTGCTTCTGCCCGCCTCGAAACGGCCGCTTATCGATGTACTCATCACGTCCGTCAGGGCGAGCTGTTTTGGCATCCTCTTCTCGACCATTTTGCAAGTCGCCCTGCTCACGTGACTTGCCACCCTGGCCATTGTTCCCTTCTCTGGTCATACACACCTCTCAATGCTCAGAAGTCCTGAGCTAAATTAAGTATGCGCCTATCAAAGCGAAACAAAAATTTATCAGACCGCCGGCAAAAATAGAAAATATCAATTAGCACGCATCAAAATAAACTCTTGCAAAAGAAAGTCACGTCCACAAGCAGGCTATATTTTTCTATTACAGTTCGTCAGGGCGATGCCCCACACAAAGGGATTGGCGTCATGGCTGAAGAGAGTGATTCGATACCCAGCAGCAATATTCTCTTCGACGATGTCGCCTGCGGATTGTTGCTGACGGCGGAAGACGGCGCTATCAAGAGGGTCAATCTGACCTTTTGCCGCTGGATCGGCTACTCCAAACAGGAGCTTTTGAATCGTCAAATTCAGACCTTGCTGAGCGATGAGGCGCGCGCCTTCCACCAGACCCATTGGCTCCCCCTCATGCATGCACAGGGAGCAATTTCAGATGTTAAGTTCGACCTCGTTCACCGAGATGGCCACCTTGTTTCAATGATGCTGAACGGCATCAGGTGCGAGCATGCGAGCGGCATTTTTCACGAGCTAACGCTTTTCAAGACGCGGGACCGCAACCGATATGAACGAGAGTTGCTAAACGCCCGCATGCTCGCAGAGCGGCACTTGGCAAACCACCTGAAATCCCAGCGAGCCATGGACGTGGCCCAGGGCAAGTTACGGTTGACCTATGCGGCATCGGAAGACAGGGCCCTATTTGCGGAACAGATGATCGGCATCGTTAGTCATGACCTGCGAAATCCATTGGCCGCAATCAAAATGGCTGCCAACTTATTGGCACGCAAGCCGTTTGATTCCAAGACGTTGCAGACGGTAGGCCACATTACGCACTCGGTAGATCGGGCGCAGCGTCTGGTGGCGGACCTGCTTGACTTTACGTTGGTACAGGTTGGACGTGGCATCGCGGTGACAAGGGAACCCGTCGATCTGCACATGCTGGTGGAGGAGTGCCTGGATGAACTGAGGTTAGTTTTCCCTGGGCACGAACTCATCCACCAAATGGCTGGGCAAGGAGAGTTCCGCGCGGACAGCGACCGGCTCTATCAGCTTCTTGGGAATTTGATTGCCAACGCTATTGCCTATGGCGCAACCAACGGCAGCGTGACCGTAGAATCCCGCATTTCTGATGAGGAGGTAATTCTCGCCGTCCACAACGTAGGCACACCGATCCCCGCAGAACTGCTCAAGGATCTGTTCGAACCGATGATACGTGGAAGCCATGATAATGCTGGCCTCCGAAGCATCGGGCTGGGTCTTTTCATCGTGCGCGAAATAGTGAGGGCCCATTCCGGGGAAGTGATCGTGGCCTCCTCCGCAGAGAAAGGCACGACGTTCACTGCGTCATTCCCCACGCTGACGACGTTGGACCTCTCAGCAAACGGACCTAATGCCTAGGTCTGAGTACCGCCCCGAAAAGGCAGGAGGGCTCTGCATTCCGCAGTAGACTTTCCCTCCTGCAGAACGTTGTCATGCTGCTTCTCGACTAGCTTCCAGCACACAATCGATCCAGGCTACGCCTGCCTTGATGAGTTCGCGAGCCTTCATCTCGCTGCAACCATAATGCCGCCCCACTCGTATGGCAGGCCACTTGGCACCATAGTAAAGCCAGATCATATCCCCCATCTGCTGATCGCGCCGGCACAGGCGAGCCACGGCTCCGTCGACCGTCATAGCCAGTTCATCAGTAATCGAAAATGTCTTGGAAGCCGACGGCAAATGATCGCGCATCAGGGCAAAAGCTGGCGACGTGTAGCCGGGTATCCCCATGCCTTCCATCCGCCACCACCCCCATTGCTCAAGCATGTATTCAGTGTCCCCCAATGGGCGGTACAGCGGTTTCCTAATGTTCATCCTTCAGTCCCCAGTGTAATTGGTGCCACCAGCGCCGAGCCGGTTGCTTTCCTGATATCCCGCCTCTGGCCCGCCGGCCTGAGGTCTTTTCAACTGCTCTATCTGCCGTTGCGCGGCCTGCAGCCTCATGCTGAGCTGAGTCACCAGTTCATCCAGGGCCAGGGCCTCGCCAGTTGCAGCCACTACCCAGCCCGAGGCGTTGCAGTGGTCGCATGGCAGTTCGTAAAACACGCCCTTGATGACCGCTTTCCCACGGCACCAAGGGCACTGAGCCAGGTCGATCACCGGCTTCTTGAGGGCCGGGCCGTGGCTCTTTCTCATCGTTTCGAATCCTCGCCTATGGTTGTTTCCTGAATCCCGTTGCAGCCCTTGTGCTGTGTGGCTTGCGGGCCATTACCCGAATCTGCGTTTCTACCCTCCTTCTTCCCGTGGATGCGCTCGAAACCCTTGCTGTCGAGAAACGCATGCCACTGCTTCAGGGCGTCGCGCTTGCGCTCCTCGGCGGTGGTCTGGATGTACACCTGCACGTTGTGGCCCATGGCGTGGTTGATCAGCAGCTCGCCGATCAGGAAGTCGATGCCCTGGTCTGCCCAGCAGCCTCGTGCCAGTTTGCGCAAGTCGTGACTGGTCCACTCGCCCTGCCCCAGGCGGGTGAACACCTCGGCGGCCTGCTTCTCGCTCAGGCAGCGGCCGGACCTGCCCGGGAACAGGAAGCGACCGGTGTAACCCTGGGCCTGCTGGAACTCGCGGTACCCGTTCAGCAGCGCGCACACCTGGTCGGTCAGCGGCAGCGAGTGCTCCACCCGCGTCTTGGTGTTTTCTGCCGGCAGGTACCAGCGGCGGGTGGCCAGGCTGATATGCGGCCACTGCGCCATGCGGGTTTCCCCGACCCGATTGCCATGGCACAGCATCAGCAGGGCGAGCATGGCATCGGCGGGCGCCTGGGCATTGGCCTCGGCCAGCAAGGTCAGCAGGTACTCGATCTGCTCAGCGCGCAGGCGGGCGGCCTTGGGCTTGATGCGCGCCTTGGTGAAATCACTGAAGCGCATCCCCGTCATGGGGTTGGTGGCGATCATCCCCAGGGCCTGGGCCTTCTTGAACGCATCGGCCAGCAGGCCGAACACCAGGCGCACGTACTCGAGCGACAGCTGCTCCTGCAGCGGCCACACCAGATCGCTGTCCAGGGTGCTGCGGCTCACATCGGCCAGGGCCATGCCGCCCAGGCGCGGGATCAGGTGGCGGGTGATGGCCGACTTCGCCGTGGCCTTGCGCTTGGCCGACAGGCTGCGGGTGCGCTCCAGGCGATCGGCGAACCAGGCCAGCAGCTCGCCCACCTGCTCCCAGCCCGACACGCTGGCCGGAGCCTCGGCAGCCAGGCGCTGGCGGACCTCCGGCAGCGCGGCCAATACCACCTTGGCTGACTGGTCGGGGTAGGCGCCGATCCGATGCCAGCGCTTGCGCACCACCAGGTACCAGGTGCCACGCGGGCGCGCCTCGGTGAACCGGAAGCGCAGGCCGGGATAGCGCGGATCGCGCAGCAGCACGACGGACAGGTCGTCACCACGGCGGCGCAGCTCGGCGTCGGAGAATGCGATAACGGAAGTCATGCAACCAGCACCCCTTCGTTGAGCAGGGTGGCCTGGGTGCGCATCACGCCCTCGGCGTGGTACTGGCGCGCCGTGTCACGACCAATGGCGCGACTGCGGCCGTCGCAGGCGTCATGGCAAGCGCTACAGCACCAGGCGCCCTGCAGGTCGTGCGGCTTCTTGCCAACGCCGCAGGTGCCGGCCAGGCGGTAGTGGGCAAGCACAGTGGTTTCGGGATTGCCGTTGCAGACGCCCGGGATACGCACCTGGCACTCCCGTCCGCGTGCGGCCTTGGTCAGTTTGGTCTGCCGCATGGGCGGTCTTCTCCATGAAGGTCAATGACGCTGTAGGCGCTCGGCCACATCAGCTGGCCGTGGGCAATCGCCGAGGCCTCGTCGCGGTAGAGCGCAATGGGTGGTTGCTGCGAAAGGGCAAGGCCGAGCAGGTCGCCACGGCAGTACAGGGCCCAGCGGTATTCGGTGAGGTCAGGCGCGGGCAAGAGGTGCGTACTCAAGCGGGAATCTCCTTTTGGGCATAGCGCGCGGCCAGCGGCCTGTCCTTGGTCGTGGGCGCCTTCACCGGCGGCTGCCAGCTTGCAGAGAGGTTTTCGAAGCGGTTGTACTGGCCCAGGAACGCCGCGCGGACGGTGCCGGTTTCGATATCGCGACCCTTGCCGATGATGATCTCGGCCACGCCCTTGAATTCGCTGTTCTCGTGATAGACCTCGTCGCGATACACGAACAGGATCACGTCGGCGTCCTGCTCGATGGCCCCAGATTCACGCAGATCGGACGGCACCGGGCGCTTGTTGGGCCGCTCCTCGCATTTGCGCGAAAGCTGACTGAGCAGTACGACAGGGATGCCCAGTTCGCGCGCGATCTGCTTGCAGCCGCGACTGATGCCGCTGATCTCCTCGGTACGGTTGCCGCCCTCGCCTTCCATCAGCTGCAGGTAATCGACCATCAGGAGGTCGAGGCCATAGCGCATCTTGTGGCGGCGAGCCAGCGAGCGGATCCGCCCAACGGTAGCGCCCGCTCGGTCAGCGATGAACAGGTTCGCCTGTTGCACCTTCAGCGCGCCGAGCCCGAGCTCAGTCGCGTGGGACTGGCAGGCAGAGCCGTTCTTGATCAGGTTGAGAGGGACGCGCCCTTCCGAGGCCACTGCGCGGTCGATGAGCTGGCTCTGGCTCATCTCCAGGCTGACCACCAGCGACGACTTGTTCTGCCGCACAGAGGCGTCGAGGGCAAACCCCATGGCCAGGGTTGTTTTACCCATGCCTGGGCGCCCGGCGACGATGATCAGTTGCTCGGGCTGCAGGCCGCCCAGCTTCTCGTCCAGGTCAGCCAGGCCGGTAGAAAGACCGATCAGGGTCTCGCCGCGTGACAACCTGTCGTGACGCTCCTGCCAAACCTCGACCTGACTAGCCATCAGATCGGCGGCCTTCACGACCTCCTCGACCTCACTGCCAGAATCAATCGCCATGGCCGCCGCCTGCACCGATGCGATCTTCGCCTGGATATCGCCCTGGCTCTGGGCGATTTCGAGTGTCCGCTCGCTCAGGTCGTAGAGCGCCCGCTCGATGGCGCGCTCGCGGACAATCCCGGCATACGACGCGGCGTTGGCCACGCTCGGGGTGTTCTTCACGATCTCCGCGCAGTACGCCAGCGCGTCGTCGCCGGAGGTCAGCACGCCGATGCGGTCAGCCACGGTCAGGAAGTCGACGGAACTGCCTGCGGCGCGCACCGCCACGATCCCGCGATACACGTCGGCGTTGTCGGCGAAGTAGAACGACTCGGCCGAGAGATCATCGGACAGCACGTCGATCAACTCAGGGCGCAGTAGCATGGCGCCCAGCAGGCTGTGCTCGGCTTCGGCGCTGTAGGGATCACGCATGATAATTACCCTCCACCACCTTCACGAAGTTGGAGGGAGCGATCAGCCAGTCGAACGTTGCACGGAATGGCGCGCCGCCAAACTTCCCAGCAGCACGCCCCATCAGGAAGTCGGATTCGGCGACTGATGCGAAGTACTCGGTCCAGAAGTCGAGGGTCTGGTGAACATCGCTCTGGTTCCAGCGGGCACGGAGTTGCTTCTTGCGGGGTTCGGAGACAAGGACAACCGCAGGCAGTGCAGGTGTGAGCACTCGATTGAACAAATCCACGATGTCCTGAACCGGGCAGGACGGCGACCGCGGAGCGCGGTTGCCATCAGGTGACGGTTCAATTGATGGTTCCTTTACGGTTCTGGGGGCATTTGGTGCCGGGGTGGGGGGCACCTCGTGCCGGGGTGATGGGGCATCTGGTGCCGGGGGGCATTTAATGCCGGGGGCATATGCTGCCGGGGTGATGGTGTACCAGGTAGAGCGGCCGAACCGCTGGTGGCTTTTCAGCAATTCAGCCTCCTCCAGCCAGCGCAGCGCATTGCGAACAGCGCGCTCGGACAAGCAAGTGCGCGAACCGATAGTGGCGATAGACGGCCAGCAAACCCCGTCATCGTTGGCGTTGTCGGCCAGGGAGATCAGCACGGCCTTCTGCGCCGGGCTCATACCCTGCAGTGGCCAGCAGGCCGTCATCACGATGGTGCTCATGGGCGGCTCTCGGACAAGGACGCTCGCAGGTGTTCGACACACTCGGCTTGGAGTGCGGTTTTCGAAGTGCGGGCGTATTGGAAGCGGATCATCCGCGCGGCATGAATTGCGGCGGACTGGTGGTAGGCTTTCTGGTGCGAAACGGCCAAGGGGGCGGTGTTGCTTGCATCCATTGCAAAGTGCATAATCGACCTCGATCTTTGTTGTAGAGAAGCCGCCCTGCCAGGCGGTTTTTTTTTGCCTGCGATTCGACTACTGGATGGATTCGCAGGTGTTTCAGTCATCTACTGGCGCAGCGCCAGATCACGCATAGTTCGCCTCGTCAGGAGCTGGGCGGTGCAGTACAGGGCGACTCGGAAACGGCCGCACCTCCTCCCCCGTCAACGTCCCGTCCTCGTTCTCGATGACAAAAATCACCCGACCAGCCTTCATCGCCTTGGCGATGGCTGGGGCGCTCACATCAAGCCCTTTGGCGACAGCGGTCTGGCCGATTCGCTCAACAAGCTCAGGCAGCAGTGTTCGGTTCATGGCATTGCCTCAGTGGTGAATGCGCATGATGTTAACCGCCGGTTAGTATTTCTTCAATACCGGCGGTTGAGGCAGTTAAATTAACCTCCGGTTAAATTTCGCGCATGACGAAAAAGAAAGATCTCTCCCCCGAACTGAAGGCCGAGTGCGAGGCAGCCAAAAGGCTGTTCACTCAGAAGAAGAATGCGCTTGGCCTGACGCAGGCAAAGGTCGCCGAGGCTGCTGACATCTCCCCGGCCGGCGTAGCCATGTACCTGAATGGCACCAACCCCCTGAATGCGAAATTCGCCGTAGTACTGTCCAGGCTGCTTCAAGAACCTGTGGATCGATTCAGTCCTCGGCTGGCTGCTGAGCTCGCACAAATGCAGGGCGCCCAGGTGAAGAGCGCTGAAGGCTCCGGGAGCACCGCGGCTGAAAAGGTCTTGGAGATGCTGCGCAAGCATGGCGGCAAGTCGTTGGATGCCACAGCTCAGGACAAGATTGCGAAAGCGGTCGCTGACAGCCTATCCGAAGCCTCTACTCCATTATTGGCCCCCAGCCAGGCTGCGATTATGGTCGAGCCAGGCCATGGCGATATTTCCATTCCCCAGTACGACATCCGGGCAGCCATGGGCCACGGCCAAGTTCCAGCTGAGTACAGCGAAGTCATCAGGAATGTGGTTATTCGTGAAGAGGTGCTGCGCGAGAAAGGTGTGACCTATACCTCAGCCCAAGCGCTTTCGATGATTACTGGGTGGGGACAGAGCATGGAGGGGACGATTAACGATAGAGATCCAGTGATCGTTGACCGCGGAGTGAACGACTACCAAGGCGAAGGCGTGTACGTCGTCACATGGCATGGCGATCTGCTGATTAAGCGCTTACAACGGCAGGATGAAGATCACGTATGGCTCATCTCGGATAACAAAAATTACGATAGACAAACCGCTCGCATAGATGACGTAATCATCCATGCAAAAGTTTTACTTGTTTGGAACGCTCGAAGAGTCTGAGACAGTATTTTTTCGGGTCACAAGGAGAGCGCCCGGTGTTTGAAAATAAGAAATCAGATGTGGACAGTATATCTATATCAGGCTTTTATTATGGAATTCTTGGAGTTTTCCTTAGTGCTGCAGGCATAGCCCTCTCAGTATACGCACTAAGCTCTGGAGAAAAGTCTTTATGGCTGGGTCTGTCTGGGTGGATAGCAGCCATACTAATAGGTATTTTCCTCACTCGCCTCTGCTTAAAATTAATCGCCATTAACTCGAACATACAGGCCGAGGCTAAAGAAAGCATACAAAAATCTATCGAATTAGCAGCACGGATTGGCGAATTAGAGTACGCAAACGAAAGGCTTACAGAGATTGGTTCCTTTGTAATTTCTGCGACTGCAAAAGGACCTGCAAAACCCAGACGCAGCACACCTATGGCACCGCGACGCAAGAGCAACTCTGAGCGCCAAAATCAAAGCATCGAGAACGAAGAGGTTACGGATGACATTTGACTTCAATGATTACAACTACTACCCAAACCTGCGCAGCCGACCTGCAGAAGTCAAAGGATTCTGTGAACTAGCCGATGCGTGCAAGGACGCAATAATACCGACTTTCACCCTGGGCAAGTGGCCTAGACAGGAAGACTCTAGAACTTCACTGTCCGAAATAATCAACGCCTCGGGAGGGCGCCCACTTATCCTCGATCTGACTTCCGACCCTGCTTATCTGACCAAAGATATTTATGAACTCAAGAACCCCGACTCAAACTTTAAAAGCTGGAGGAACTTTATCGAGCGAATAGAGCACCCAGTAGTACCTACAATCCAAATAAATGAAGACTCAAAAATTTCCCAGGTAATCCGCCAAGCTCGACACTTTGAAAATAGTGGCCTAGGCAAAATAGCTTTTAAGATCCAAAGCTTCAGCGATCAGGCGAACAATATTATTGCCGCCCTCTCCGCTCTAGACTCAGCTGACAACGCACTAGTGATTATTGATGCAGGATATATACGTGATACGGTCCATGCATCACTGGCAGGATGTGTAACGCTGATAAACTCTATCAGGGATGAAGTGGACAACGCCATCATTAGCGTAACATCCACTAGCTTTCCATCTTCGGTCATGCCCTTCATTGATGCAAAAAGCAAAGGTAAAAGCGGAATTATCGATATGCTCGAGACCAAGCTCCATGCCGCAATTGGTCGCGAGGCCGTTATTTACGGCGATCATGGATCAATCCATTCAAGGGTCTATACAACGAAGGGCGGGAAATTCATCGCACGTATAGACTACCCGCTCAATGATGCATGGGTATTTGAGCGCAGGGCAGACACTAATTCACAGGGTTATATTTCAGCAGCTCAAGATTTAATTGAGAGCTTCCCAGAAATACTTGAGGATGACACTTGGGGCGCTAGAAAAATAGTAAGCGCCGCCAGCGGCGATATTGATAACATGAAACAACCCGCATCATGGATCGCCGCCAGAGTAAACATGCACATCAGCAGGCAGATTGACCTTACGAGCGCAAGCGTGACTGACGAAGAAGACTTTGACGAATTTGACTTTTAACGTCTTCTGCGCACAATTACCGACTGAGGCATTTCAACCCCCGAAGCTTCAGCATCTAAACCCAGAGCTGCAAAATTTAGAGGCTTTGCAGCTCTGGGCTTGACGGCACACTTATAATCAGCGCCAAATTTTTCGATTTGACGTTCTAGGCTTACCCTATCTACAACCGACCGACTGAGAAGATCCAGCCCGCTTTCCGTTGAGTTTTCATTTCGCTCCTTGGTAAACGCTTCAAAGCTCTCAGCATATCTGTTTTTAATACACGAAAGCACATATGCTCGAAGCTTCTGCAGGTGTCGGGCCCCGCACTGAGCGGCCAGCTCAGCGCGAGCAGCACCCATTGGGTAAGTAATCCCAGTAACTTTTAAAAACCTCTCAAGCTCGACCTTAGTAATCAAACTTGTCAACCTTGCGACACTCTTTACTTCTCGTATCCTGCCGGCTCGAACTTGCCTCAGTCGAGGGCGGCCGGATTGAACAAAAACCTCCAAGATCCCGATATCTTCGGAATACTGACTCTCGATAGAGCTTATAAACTTAGACGCCGCGACCACTACGACCTTATCGAAGTGTTCTTGAAAAGACTCTATTTGACCTGGAAGCCTTTTGAGCGTATCAAAATGACTTTTAATCTCAAATCCATACAACCGACCATTGGCCACAGCAATATCAGCGCGGCGAGACCAGTTGGCCACGACCATTTCACTTATTATGACTGCATCTTCGACTAGACCTTTTTCATATAGCCAGTCAATTAGCAGTACTTTTATCTCTCTCTCTGACAACACTGAGCAGAGACTCCCAAATCGAAAAACAAAGCATCAAATCTGCAATAATGATAGCAAAAAGCCACGACTCAAGACATCATTATCGCATTTTGGCTGAACACAGAATAGCTCCTTACGGACTAAAAAATACTTAATCAAAATGGCGTCTCCTCAACGTCATGGCGGACCAAATCAAGGTCCACCTCCCTCTCGATCACCAGATCGTCATCCGTCGACGCGTCCCACTGCAGGATCACCGATCCGTCATCGCAGAAGATCATGTCCAGGCCGTCGGTCTCTGACAGCAACTCCATGATCGCGTCCCAGTCCTGATCTCTGTCCGTGTCCAACTGATGGATCAGAACCTTCCTCCCGTACTGGGCCAGCGGCGAGTTGATCATCGCTGAAACCCTCAACCCCAGTTTCTCCAGACCAGTCAGCTCCTCGCGAGGCGCCGACATCGCGAATCTTTGTGCCGCTCCCATTTTCTACCTCCGATACTGTATATCCGTACAGCTAGCGACGATCTTAGCGCGCCCGTCCGAAAAAATAATTAACCGCCGGTATTGACGTTAAAATTACCGCCGGTTAACTTTGCCTCATCGCCGGATCGACACCGGCCAGCAACAAGGCAGCGAGCCGAACGCCTTTAAGTTCGGTACAGGGGCGCCTCACCCCGTGGCCAGCAGCGTAGATGGCCCTTGATCAAAGAGTGCTGACGGGTGGGATGCCATGCCATGGACTACTTCGCGGTCAGCTGTCGGGATCACAGATCCCCCGAGAACCCGATTTCACTGGCTGGCCTTGGCGACAGGGCCAGACGGGAAATCAACCGGAGAGACGATATGAGACGACTGCTTTGCACAGGCCTCTATTGGCTGATTGAGCCGCTACTCGACCTGCTGGATGAGCGAAGACGAAAAGAACGGCTCTCCAGTCAGCACATAGCGCGAGACCATTTCGGATAAACATCCGGGTGCCACGTCAGCTTGACGTTAACTGCCCGATCTCCTGGTCTTCCCCAGCACCAGGCTGCATCGGAGAGCCTTCCCGACCCTACACAAGCGTGTTCAGGGAGACAGGCGGGATCGGCTCTCCAATGCAGCCCCCAACGGAAGTGAATTGCGATGAAGTCATTCAAGCAAATGATCAAGGATGGCGATGTGCGCCGCGCAGACGCCATGAAGGTGAAGCTGGAGGATCTTCACGAAGAGCCCGGCTTCAACCTGCGCACCGAGGGCGAAGCTCTCGAAGCGAGCATCGACGCCTTAGCCGAATTCATCGCCAATGGCGGCCAGATCCCGGCCCTTGAAGTTCGCCCGCGAGCTGAAGGCGGCGTGTGGGTAGTTGACGGCCACCGTCGTCGCCGGTCCATGCTCAAGCTCGACAACGCAGGTCGCCTGCCACGCACGCCCAACAAGGAAAACCCGGACATCCTCGAAGCCTGGATACCCGTTGTGGCATTCGAAGGCAGCGATGCCGACCGCGTGGCACGGATCATCTCCAGCCAGGAGAACGAAAAGCTCTCCCCTCTTGAACTGGCCGAGGGTTACAAGCGCTTGCGGGCTTTCGGGTGGTTCCCCGAGCAAATCGCAAAGAAGGTTGGCAGGACCCGACAGCACGTCGAGCAGGTGCTCACGGTTGGCAACGCGAACACCGATGTGCAGAACTTGGTTGCAGCTGGCCACGTGTCAGCCACGACAGCCGCCCAGGTGGTCCGCGAGCACGGCGACGGCGCAGGCAAGGTGCTGGGCGCTGAGCTGGAGAAGGCCCAGGCCATCGGCAAGAAGAAGGTGACGGCGGGCACGATGAAGGGTCCGGCGATCCCGAAGCCCCGACTCGAAGCGGTGCACACCGCCTCACGCAATTTGATTGCATCGCTCGATGCCATCGACGAGGACAGCAGATACCTCACCATCCCTACCGCGCTTGTCCTTGAGCTGCGCAAAGCCCTGGACGGTGCAACACCGAGATAAGTCATGGACACGATCACCTGCGGCTCATGGATTGGCCAGCTCGGCAAGGCGCTGGCTCCCCGTGAGCTTGAAGCACTGCTGTGGGTGGCCCAAGGCCTCACCACAAAGGAAATCGGCCGCCAGATGGCTGTTAGCGCCGGCACCGCGGCCAACCGCATCGAGGCCGCGCTCTTCAAGCTGAAGGCGGCCAGGCGCGTCGAGGCCGTCACCAAGGCCATGCGCCAACAGATCATCAGCCCGCTGTGCATCGCCCTCGCCGGCCTGATCGCCATGCATGCGGTGATCGACGACAGCGACCCGCTTCGCCGCGACCGCCGGGCACCCGAGCGGCGCACCGCCCAAGTCCGCATCGTTCGCAAGGCCGAGGCCTTCGAATACCACGCCTGATTCCCGACCAGAGGAACACCCCATGCACCCTCGCCTACAAGAGCGCGTGAGCGGCCTGGCCGACATGCGTAGCCGCACCCTCATGGCAACCGCTGAGTTCTACGAGAAGATCGGGCGCCCTGCTCCGCCGCCTGGCCCGCGATTCCAGGCTGTAGCCAAAGGCAAGGCCTGGCACGTCATCGAGATCGCCACCGGGCTGACCAAGGGCTTCTGCTTCAGTCATCAGGCTGCGATGCGGTTCGTGGACGCGATGGAGGTCGGGGCGACGAGCAAGCAGAGGGCCCTGCAATGAACGCTGCCACGCACCAAGACCAGCGTGCCGCCGTGCTGGCCCAGCTCAATGCGAGCATCGATAGCTTCTTCCTCGATGGCGGCCAAGTGCAGTGCCTGCCAGCCAGCAAGTACGTTCCGCGGCGCGTACACCGCGATCTTGAGCCGGGGCGCGTGAAAGCGCCGCCGGTGAACAAGAGGTCGGAAAAAAGGCTGCAGGACATCGAGCAGGTTCGCGAGCTGGCCAGGCGCATGACCTATGCCGAGGCAATGACCCACACCGGCCTGTCACAGGCATGCCTCGTGCGGTACGCCTTCGCCGGCCAGTTCAAATTCCAGCCCGATCCGCGACGCGGCAAGGGCAACCTGGGCAAGAAGCTCAGCGATCCCGCGGCGGACAGAGCCAAGGCCGAGCAGATCATCGCCTTCCGCAATGTCGGCATGAGGCGTGTCGACGTGGTCCGGCACTTGAGCATCTCTTACAAGCAGCTCGGACGGATTCTTCGCGAGTTCAGCATCGACTTCCCGACCACTGCCGAAAAACGAGCACAACGAAAAGCATGAACCGCATCACCGCACGCGTCCGGCACGGCCGGCGTCAGCAACACATCAATCTGCCGCCCAGCGGCTTGGGAGGATTTAGCCGTGGCGATGGATCAAGCGGAACGAGACCGACGTCGTCGGGAGAAGGCCGAGCGCCTGCAGGAAGAAGACCTGCGCTTGAAGGTTCGACCAGGGACTAAGCAGGCCCTGCTTGAGCTGATGGAGTGGGCCGGGATCGAGGAACAGGGCGAGGCGATGACGCTGATGATTCATCACGTCGAAGCGCTCGGACATCACGCCTTGTTCCGGATCGCGCGCCACGAAATCGAGGGTCACCGAACTGTGGCGCGGACGGAGCCGCTGAGGCTTTCAGCCAGGAAGCGAACCGGCCAGCACCTGCGGGCTATATGCGGCTGGGCAGACGCCTCGGCCAGCCAGATCATCGAGGCGCTGATCCACGGCATTCACGCCCTGGGCAGGCTGCACGCGGCGAAGTTTCTCACCCCGCCGCGACACAAGATCAGCATATCGCCACGCCTGGGCCTCGCCTTCGACCGGAAGAGCATGCTGATTATTCAGCAGGATCCGGGCGATGAGGTGATCACTCCGCTACTTGCTTGAACTCGCCTTCACCGGGGAAGCCCATGTCGGCCCAGATCTGACCAAGATCCTTACCTTGCGACACCGCCGCATCGTAAGTGGAGGAAGTCAGCTCAAAGAGCTTTGCCTTGCCTGACTCGTCGCCTACAAGCACCACGATCACAGAATGCGGAACCTTCTCCTGCCCTCGGTAACGGAAGCGCAAGGACATTTCCGTGCCGTTGTATTCCCAGTTGACCGATTTAGGTCTGTCGGTTGCGAGTTGCAAATCTGACATCAGATCTATTCCTATAAATGGACAAATTTGACCATCCGTAATACCCCATCCCAAACCAAATTGCCACCATGCCGCTCGCCGGCCACGGAGGATCACCCATGCCCATTCGCCACGCAGTGATGCACTTCATCGACAAGAAGCCGGACGGCAGCCCGGCGGTTCTGCACCTGGCCAGCTCGGACCTGCCCGACAGCGGCGCCATCCAGAACCTGCTGAACGATGTGAACGACACCTATAACGCCAAGACCGGCAAGGGCTGGGGCTTCTTCCATCCCGAGTCCGGCGCCTATCCGTTAAGTGGCTGGCTGGCCAAGGCCATGACCGACGATATGGCGTTCATCGACTTCACCCGCACCGCGGCCGAGCACCTGACCAAGCTGATGGAAGAGTCGAACCTGTCGGTCGGCGGGCACGTCCTGTTCGCCCTCTATACCCAGGGTATGACCGACTACCTGACGATCGCCATCTTGCAGCAGGTCGAGACGGTTGCCGTTGCCCATGACCTTACTGTCGCGCCATCTCACCAGCTCGACGCACGCACGCTGCACTTCGCCGCCCGCATCAACCTGAGCGAGTGGAAGAACAACCCGGCGTCGCGGCAGTGCGTGTCGTTCATCAAGCCTAAAGGCGGGCGCAAGGCTACCGCCTACTTCCGCGACTTCATCGGCGCTCAGGAGGGTGTCGACGCCCCGGGCGAAACCCGGACGCTGCTCAAAGCGTTCGCTGACTTCGTGAAGGATCAGGATCTGGCCGACGACACTGCCAGCGAGAAAAGCAGCGACCTGGTGGCCTACGCCCAGGCGCAGGACAAGATCGGGGCGCCGGTCAGCCTGGCCGAGCTCTCTGCCCTGCTGGACGAAGAGAGGCCGACGACCTTCGCCGACTTCATCAAGGCCGGAGACTACGGGATCGCCGAGAGCTTTGCGCCCGACAAGCGCACCCTCACCCAGTACCGCCGATTCACTGGCCGTGCCGAGGGCATGTCGATCAGCTTCGAAGCCCACCTGCTGGGTAAGCGCGTCGAGTTCGACCAGGACAGCGCGAGCCTGACCATCAAGAACCTGCCGACGCAGCTAATCAATCAGCTCAAGCGCAACGCGGCATAAGCCAGCACAAACAAAAAAGGCACCTGCTGAGCAGATGCCTTATGCCGGATTACGAGGGGAGAGGGCCCCTCTCCGGCTCGGTGATTTAACCAAATTTGAAATCATATTGCCACCATGCCGCATCCGGCCACGGAGGGCGGCGCTTGAGGAGCGACAGAAAGTAGATGCATGCCCTGTTGGTCACTCGTGAGAACAGATCACCGTAAGGAATTGGTTCTCTACACTAAGACCGTGAGTTTCTGTCTGATCCCACAAAATCAGCTCGCCATTGTAAAAGGCAAAATAAGCAATCTCTTGTGCACTGTGCCGTTGAGCTTTGCCGCATACGGCCAGGTCTTTTCCGCTCGAGTCAACAGCCGTTCCGTATAGCGGGAAAAACTCCCACCCTTCGCCTTCTAAGCCAGTTAGCGCCTTAGCCCTGGCTGCGTTTTTATCTGCCTCGGAAAGCTGAACCTTTACACGCATCGGAATTTTCAAATGAGGCTTGGCCTGGACGGGTGCAGCAGAGAGCTGCGAATTTTCGCTGGCACAGCCGGATAGCAATAGACATACCAGGCACGCCGCTATTAGAGCTTTCATTGTTTGACTGCCTGCAACGAGTGTGCGTAGACCATAGCAGGTGGCGGTACGGATCTATTGATGTTCGGCAACAAACTCTAAGACCAAAATCCCCAACGAAGTCTTTGCCGCATCCGGCCACGGAGGGCGGCGCATGCATGGAGAAAGCCATGAGCAACTACAACTGCGACTACGTTCGCCGTGTCTACGACGTCCCGGCCGAGATCGGGCGCCGCGTGATTGCCAACGGTGAGCCAGGTGTGATCATGGCCGACCGTGGCCAGTACATCGGCGTCATCCTCGACAGCGATCCGAAGAAACGCATCCGCAACTATCACCCCACCTGGGAGATGCAGTACGGCGAGATGGCCGAGACGCTTCCGCTCAAGCAGTGGGAAGTGCTCACCAACAGCATGTATGACTGGGATGACGTGAAGTACATGCTGGGCGATGCGCGCCACTATGTGCAGCGCGTGTGGGCAGCCACTCGCAGCCAGGCCAAGTACCGGGCCTATCAAGAGCTGGCCGAGTGCTTCAACGACGACGCTACTGCCATGTTGACCTTTAGGGTGCGCGCTGCGGCCAGAGCCTACTGCGTTACGATAACGCATGCTCGCTAACAGGTACGCCTGCTGGGAGTGCTGGCGGGCTGGTCTAGACTTGACACGACTAGCAACCACGGAGCCCGCAGATGGACCCGTTAATCTCTGAGCAGCCTAACCCACATGAAGCTCCTGAAAACGTCGACCATCTCAGGTTTCACCGTGCCCATGAACATATGCACCACCCGTTTGGTAACGATGCATTTGCTCGCAGGGCCGAAGCTTTCGCCCGCTTCTTTGGCACGCCGTTGTTTCTGGGGTCTCAATCACTAGTAGTACTGATTTGGATAGGTATCAGTCTATCGGGGCTGTCAGCGTTCGATCCCTACCCTTTCATTCTACTGAATCTAGCGTTCAGTCTGCAGGCAGCATACGCGGCCCCTCTAATTCTTCTGGCTCAAACCCGCCAAGCCGACCGTGACAAAGCAACCTCCGAAGCAGACGCGCGACATCGAGAGGCAATTGCCATGGCCAATCAACGACGGCAGCGGGACGCTGAGATGCACAGCAAGCAGCTTCTGCAACTGTTAGAGCAAAATACACTTCTTACGGAAGTAACAAAGCAAATGAGTGAAAGAATCGAAGTCCTAACTTCACAGATCCACTCGCACTTGCTTACTTCAGCAGAGAAAGCGCCTACGCAGAACAACTAGAAATCCCATCTCCCATCACTTTCAAAAGAATTATCTCCCCAGCGCTCCTCAACACACTTCCCTATTCAACGAATCACGCCCCCCGGCGAGGGCGGCGCCTGCCTGGAGGACTCATGAAGATTCAGATCAGGACGCTCTACAAGTGCAGCTCCTGCGACGAAATCCACGACGACGAAGACGGCGCGCGGGAATGCTGTCAGCCGGATATCTATGAGCTCTATGAGTGTCCGACGTGCAAATCCATACATGACGACGAGGACACCGCCATCAGTTGCTGCGGCGTTCACGCAGTTCAATGTCCGTCTTGCCTTCGCGACTACCCACCGATCTCGCTGTCGTCCCAGGCCATCAAGATCGCTGGTCACTGCACCACCTGCCACCCGCTGTTCACTATCGACCAGCAGCAGATCATTCAAGACCTGCACTACCAGACAACGGGACAGCGCGAGCACCTGTTCGACTGATTGCAGCCACACCCCATCTCGCTGCCACGCTGGCGGCGCCTGCAACATGGAGATTGCCCATGAACCCCTACCAGATCACTGGGCCGGCGCAGATCGGTTTCAGTGGCGGCCGCAGCTCCGGGTACATGCTGTACCACATCCTCGAAGCGCACGGCGGCCAGCTTCCCGATGGCGTGCACGTCACGTTCCAGAACACCGGCAAGGAGCGCGATGAAACGCTCGACTTCATCCGCGAGTGCCAGCGCCACTGGAGCGTGCCGATCACTTGGCTGGAATTCGACGGTGTTTACGGCCAGGGCCTGAGCTGGAAAGTGGTCACTCACGAGACAGCAAGCCGAAACGGCGAGCCTTTCGACCTGATGCTGCAGTACTACGCCGACTACCGGCGCGAAGAAAAGGGCGAGCCGCCTATTCTACCGAACCCGGTCAACCGGATGTGCACGGACCGGATGAAGATCAAGGCCAGCACCTGGTACATGCGCGATGTGGTGGGCCTGGATTCCTGGGACGCAATCATCGGTATCCGCGCAGACGAGCCGCGGCGATACCACCGCATGATGGCGGCGAATGAGAAAGGCGGTAACCGGTGGGAGAACGTGACGCCCATGTTCCACGCCGGCGTGCTGAAGCAGGACGTGAACAGCTTCTGGGCCCGCCAACTGTTCGACCTTGGCATCGACTCCGACCTGGGCAACTGCGACCTGTGCTTTCTGAAATCACCCGAGAAGATCATCCGGGCCATCGTCGAGAACCCAGACGCATCCCGCTGGTGGATAGAGGCGGAAGAGCGCACCGGCCAAGTGTTCCGGCGCGACCGGCCCAACTACAAGGCCCTGGCCTGGATGGCAGATCAGCTCGGTCGCCAGATGCCAATGGAGTTCGAATTCGCCGAAGCCGAAGACCTCATCGACTGCATGTGCGGTGACTGAGTCGATCACAACAGGCCGATCCGCATTAGCCAGTAGAGAACGCGTAGGAAAGCAGCAACAAGATTCAGCAAATCGGCAAGTCGTTTCATATCGGTGCACCTTGATGATGTGGTGCCCCGATGATGGCGTCACGACCTGCCGCGCCGCGCGGGGTGAAACCTGTAGCGAGCTCAGCTACAGCACGAAACTTTCTTTCGCCACCTACCCCATTGACAGCCACTTCGGTCGTGATGACCGCGAGGTATCCCCATGCCCACAGAAAACCGATCCAGCAACACGTACCGGCACACGTTCACCGCGACTTGCCCAGGCGACGGCGAGGTCATCGTGTACAGCCTGGAGATTCGAAGCCAAGCGATGATCCGCGTCGAGCACATCAAGACTGCCACCGCGCTCATCAAGGAAGGCTATCAGGAGCAGATCGCCGACGAACTAGCTGAGCGCTTCGGCGGTGACTTGGTGATCAAGGCGGTGCACCAGGGCGTCGAGATCGAATCGGTGAGGTAGAGCGGATGATCCATTACCACGGCACGCCCATCGGTGGCACGCGACAGGATGCGGCGCGCTTGCTCGCGGGCCGGCATGCCCTGGTGCCGTTCCCGCGGCAGGACGACATGGGCATCGTCGCCGAGAGCTGCCAATCGTTCGTCTTCGACAATGGCGCGTTCACCGTGTGGAAGAAAGGCGGCCAAGTCGATGTTGATGGCTACACCCGTTGGACGGACGACTGGCACCGCCACCCGGGCTTCGACTGGGCATTGATCCCTGACGTGATCGATGGGGACGAGGACGCCAACGACCGCCTGCTCGAACAGTGGCCCTCCCATCTTGCGGGCGTGCCGGTCTGGCACATGCACGAGTCGATCGAGCGCCTGCAGCGCCTGACCATGACCTGGCGAACTGTCGCCCTCGGCAGTTCCGGCCAGTGGCGGTCGCCCGGAACCGCAGCCTGGTGGAAACGCATGGGCGCCGCAATGGATGCCATATGCGACGACCAAGGCAGGCCAGCGTGCCGCCTGCACGGCCTGCGCATGCTTGACCCAGCCATTTTCCAGTATTTGCCCCTGTCATCAGCCGACAGCACCAACGCCGCAGTGAACGGTGGCAGCGTCAGCCGATTCGGCATGTACACCCCGCCTTCCGCTGGCCAGCGCGCCAGCGTGATTGCAGATCGCATTGAGACGCACACCAGCGCGCCGATCTGGCAGCGAGGGCCACAGACCGAACTTGCGCTGTAGAGAACATTTGTACTCC
This sequence comes from Pseudomonas sp. GZD-209, assembly GCF_049310485.1. Classification (NCBI taxonomy): domain Bacteria; kingdom Pseudomonadati; phylum Pseudomonadota; class Gammaproteobacteria; order Pseudomonadales; family Pseudomonadaceae; genus Pseudomonas; species Pseudomonas sp. GZD-209. Next base: position 145,587 of record NZ_JBMOWQ010000003.1, on the reverse strand, counting down.
ACCCAGCTGTAACCCCTCTCCCCTCTATTCACTGCCGCGAGCGAGCGGCCAAGGATCTGTCGTGGGCAAAACAATCATCCTGACCGGGAAAGCGGTCGTGAACTTCCACAAGGTCATGGAAAACGTACCTGACGATGAAGTGCAGGATCTGGTGAGCATGAGCGACACCCGTGAAGACCAGATCACCGAAGACGACCTGCTCGACATCGAGTGGATTCATGACGACGTTGCCATCGAGGTGAAGGAATGACCCGCCTCGCCCTCTGCCTCCTGCTGCTGGCCACCGGCGCCAGCGCTGCAACTCCCGATGCAGAAATACGCCGGGTTGAGCGTGAAGACATGAGCTTTGGCGATGGCGTGACTGTCATTCACGACGATCGCCGCGAGGTTACATGCTGGGTCGCAAGTAGCTGGTATGGGAGAGGCATCAGCTGCATCCCCGACAGCCAGCTGCAGGCCGGCAACGAGCGCCAGCTCTCCCCGCACGAACAGCAGAACGGACCAACACCTGCAGGTTCGCCTGCGCCATGGAATGAAGAGAGGTATTCGCTGTGAATGAAGCTCAGTGGAATGGCGAAGGGCTGCCTCCGCCTGGCACCGAATGCATGGTGACCCCGCACAACACGCTCTGGGGTTTCGACAATCTCGACACTCGACGCGTCAAGGTTGTTGCCCGCAAGGCCGATCACGAATGGCTGATGGAGCTGCGTAGCGACGGCTCCGAATCGCTCTCGTTCATCACGACACGGACGGACAAGGTGGACTTCACGCCATGCCGCACACCTGAGCAGATTGCGGCGGATGAAAGGGCTGCGGCCATTGAGGAGATGTGGTCCACCTACTGGAAGCCAGAGGTGCAGACCGCCTTCGAGGGTCTTGGGCTGCTCTACGACGCAGGCTACCGCAAGCAGGTGGCGCCATGACCGACCTGATCGATGTGAAGACGGCAGACCTATCCGGCGAAGCGCTGGGGTGGGCAGTCGGCAAGGCCGAAGGGCTGGACCTGTACCTCGAACCGCCGGGCTACAACGGCGTGCCATGGCGGGTGTTCGCCCGGTACCAGGGATCTGTGACTGAGCGCTCCGAGCGCTACAACCCATGGTCTGACTGGGCTTTGGGCGGACCGCTAATGGAAGCAAACAACGTGAGCATCCACTGCCCGCAGCACGACAATGACTGCTGGGCAGCATGGATTACCAAGGACGACAAGGACGTGGTTCATGGCGGCAGGGTCCTTCCTGCCGCTTGTCGCGCCATCATCGCAGCCAAGCTCGGCGATACCGTCCAGGTGCCGAAGGAGCTGATGCCATGAACCGGGACACCTTGAAAGCGCTGGCAGCGCGAGTGATGAATGACCGGCGATTTTGCTGCGACGAACAGCACCGGTTCTTGGCCGAAGGCGTTCTCGCTCTCTTCGCCGAGAATGAGGCGCTGCGCAAAGACGCCGAGCGGTACCTCGTTCTGCGCCAGGCCGACGTCGACACAATCCAAAACGGCGGCCTGTTCGCCGGCTTGGTGCCCGACAACATCGTGATCAACGGCCACGACCTAGATAGGCGCACAGACGCCGTGATCGCAGCACGGAAGGAGGCGCAGCCATGATCGCCCTCGCCTACATGGCCTGCCTGATCTACAGGGGGCCGCGATGAGCGCCAGGATAGTCTGCCAGTTCAGCTGCGGCGCCGCGTCGGCGGTTGCTACCAAGCTGGCCCTGGCGGAGTACGGCAGCACTCACGAGCTCCAGATCATCAACGCGTTCCTGGCCAACGAGCATGAAGACAACCGCCGGTTCGCAGCCGATTGCGAGGCATGGTTCAGCCAGCCGATCACAGTCCTGCGCGATGAGAAGTACGGCGCCGACGCTCATGAGGTGTTCCGCCGCGAGCGCTATATGAAAGGCCGAACCGGAGCCCCGTGCACCAAGATCCTCAAGCGGCGCTTGCTCGACACCTGGAAGCAGCCCGGCGACGTGATGGTGTTCGGTTACACCGCAGAGGAGGCCGACCGCCTGGAGGACTTCCGGGAGCGGAACCCCGACCGCCCAGTGGTCGCCCCACTGATCGACCGCGGCTTGGGCAAGGACGACTGTAAGGCCATCCTGCTTCGCGCCGGCATCGAGCTGCCGCTGATGTACCGGATGGGCTACGACAACGCCAACTGCATCGGATGCGTGAAGGGCGGTGAAGGCTACTTCCGGGCGATCCGGGAGGATTTCCCTGAGCAGTTCGAGGCGCTGTGCGCAATTCAGGACGATCTAGGCGAAGGCTCCTACCTGTTCCGCAATCGCGCCACCAACGTTCGCTTTTCGCTCCGCGACCTGGGCGATGGCCCAGTGCGCCGCAACGAGAAACTGCCAGCCTGCTCGTTCTTCTGCGAGCTGGCCGAAGCCGACATCATCGCCAAAGCCTAACCCCTCCCCCTACAACTCAAGCCCGCCGCGCGCGGGCGAGGATGACCCATGCCCGAAAATACCGAATACAGCATATCGCCTGACGACGCGCTGCTAATCGCCGGCATTGGCCAGCATGGCCTTAACGCGCGGCGCGCAATGATCCAGGCCCTGCTCGATCAGTACGGCGCCGAAAAGCTAGTAGAGATCCTGGCTCAGTTCATAGGTATGGCCAACTCAGTGGCTGCCAACTGCCGCGAGATGAGCGATATGGTCCTCATCCATGAATGCGGTGTGCACCCAGACAAGTTCGACAGCGTAAATCTGCCGACCATCTTCGGCGCCTGCCAAGGCGTACAGATCGCCAACAAGTGCAACCCAGACGGCGCATGTCACGGCTGCGCTTATCGCTTGGGGTCCATTGCCAATCAGTCACCCATCACCACCAGCGACGCCGAATTCATGGCGCATGACCGCAAGGGCTTCATGTGTCACGCCGAACTGGATGAGCGGGGCGAGCCCCTTCGTGTTTGCGTCGGCCACGCCAAAGCGGCTCGAGCATCCACCTGACCACCAACCTGCCGCCACCGGCGGCGTGGAGACCATCCCATGGAAACCGGAAACGCCGGTGACGTCGACAAAGTCACCGAACAGAAAATGGCCGACCTGCTCGGCTGCACAAAACGCGCCCTGGAAGGCCGGCGCCTGCGCGGAGCGATCCCCGAGGGCGTCTGGATGAAGCATGGCGGCCGAATCATCTACAGCAAGAAGAGGTACGACGAATGGCTGGAAAGCCAATGGATTTACCCCCTGGTATCGACGTCCACTATGGCTCGCTCCGGCTCAGGTTCATGTGGGAAGGTACTCGCCGAAGTGAAACCCTTCCCTACCCCCCGACACAAAAAGGCATCAAGGCTGCATCCCAGCTTCGCGATAAAGTAAACAGCCTGATCAAGCTCAACCTACTCGACCACGACAAGTATGCGGAACTGTTCCCTAGCTCCGCCGCTGTCGTGGGGGGGGTTCCTACGTTCGGTGAATACGCGCAGCTGTGGCTGGACAGCCGTGAGATCGCTGCAGGCACCAGGTTGAACTACAAGGGCACCCTCAACCTTTATTGGGTTCCGCATCTCGCATTGGTGCGCATCGACCTGATCACCTCCACACTTCTCCGCCGGATCGTCGCCTCGACCGAATGGGCCTCGCCCTCAGTGAAGCGCAACGCGATGATCAAGCTGTCGACCATCCTCCGCTCTGCGGTGCTAGACGGATTGATCACCCGAAACCCGGCTGAAGCCATCCAGCTGCCAGCACGCTCACGAAAAGAGGTTGACCCGTTCACCCTGGAAGAGGCCAACACGATCATTGCCGAGCTATACAAGCACAAGCACTGGCCTAGCCAGATCTACGCTGCGTTCTTCGAGTTCATGTTCTTCACCGGCCTGCGGCTGTCCGAAGGTCTGGCATTGCGCTGGGACACGGTCGACACGGTGAATAAGACCATTCACGTGCGGCGGACGATTGCGCTAGGGGTGGTTGAGGAGCGGACGAAGACCGGAAGGGATCGCTTCGTACTGCTCAACGAACGAGCACTGCACGCGCTGGAGTTCGCCAAGCAGTATGCGGAGCGCCGGAAACAGGGCAAAGGGCAGTTCACCGAGTCGCCGTTCGTCTTCCCGCCCGGTAAAAATGGGGAGCACGTCAAGCAGACCTCGGATCTGCACCACCAGTGGCGCCCAATCCTCAAGGGTTTGGGGGTCAGATATCGCCCCCCGTATAACTGCCGCCACACCTATGCGACAATATGCTTAATGTCTGGTCTCAACCCCGCATTTATCGCCCAACAGCTCGGGCACAGCGTGCAGATGCTCTTATCGACGTATGCACGTTGGATCAACTCGTCCAACGACTGGCAGGAGCTGCAAAAGCTCCAGATTGGTCCGAAATTGGTCCGTAGCTGCGACGAAGCCACGTAAGTTATTGATAGGTAAGCTCCTTGATCTCCACCGCTAACATCACCATGCAATTCGGCGCCAAGCCGCTGTTCGAAAACGTCTCGGTCAAATTCAACAACGGCAACCGCTACGGCCTGATCGGCGCCAACGGCTGCGGCAAGTCGACCTTCATGAAGATCCTCGGCGGTGACCTGGATCCGTCCGGCGGCCAGGTGATGCTCGAGCCGAACACGCGCCTGGGTAAACTGCGCCAGGACCAGTTCGCCTACGAAGAATTCACCGTGATCGACACCGTGATCATGGGCCACGAGCAGCTGTGGAAGGTCAAGGCCGAGCGCGATCGCATCTACTCGCTGCCAGAAATGACCGAAGAGGACGGCATGGCCGTCGCCGAGCTGGAAACCGAATTCGCCGAGATGGACGGCTACACCGCCGAATCCCGCGCCGGCGAGCTGCTGCTGGGCCTGGGTATCCCGCTGGAACAGCACTTCGGCCCGATGAGCGAAGTAGCGCCGGGCTGGAAGCTGCGCGTGCTGCTGGCCCAGGCGCTGTTCTCGGACCCGGACGTGCTGCTGCTGGACGAACCGACCAACCACCTGGACATCAACACCATCCGCTGGCTGGAAACGATCCTCACGGCGCGTAACAGCACCATGATCATCATTTCCCACGACCGTCACTTCCTCAACAGCGTCTGCACCCACATGGCCGACCTGGACTACGGTGAGCTGCGCCTGTTCCCGGGCAACTACGACGAGTACATGACTGCCGCCACTCAGTCGCGCGAGCAGCTGCTGTCGGACAACGCCAAGAAGAAAGCCCAGATCGCCGAACTGCAGACCTTCGTCAGCCGCTTCTCGGCCAACGCCTCGAAAGCCAAGCAGGCCACCTCGCGGGCCAAGCAGATCGACAAGATCCAGCTGGCCGAGGTCAAGCCGTCGAGCCGCGTGAGCCCGTTCATCCGCTTCGAACAAACGAAAAAACTGCACCGCCAGGCAGTGATTGTCGAGAAAATGGCCAAGGCCTTCGACGACAAGGTGCTGTTCAAGGACTTCAGCTTCACCATCGAGGCCGGCGAGCGCGTGGCGATCATCGGCCCCAACGGTATCGGCAAGACCACCCTGCTGCGCACCCTGGTCGGTGAAATGACCCCGGACAAGGGCGAAGTGAAGTGGACCGACAGCGCCGAAGTGGGCTACTACGCTCAGGACCACGCCCATGACTTCGAAGAGGACGTGAGCCTGTTCGACTGGATGGGCCAGTGGACCAGCGGTGAACAGGTGATCCGCGGCACCCTCGGCCGCATGCTGTTCTCCAACGACGAGATCCTCAAGTCGGTGAAGGTGATTTCCGGTGGTGAGCAGGGCCGCATGCTGTTCGGCAAGCTGATTCTGCAAAAGCCCAACGTACTGGTGATGGACGAGCCGACCAACCACCTGGACATGGAATCGATCGAGGCGCTGAACCTGGCGCTGGAAAACTACCCGGGCACCCTGCTGTTCGTCAGCCACGACCGTGAGTTCGTGTCGTCGCTGGCCACCCGCATCATCGAGCTGACCCCCGAAGGTACCGTGGACTTCAGCGGCACCTACGACGACTACCTGCGTAGCCAGGGCGTGGTGGTCTGAGCTGAACACCGTCAGCTGAATCATCGCGGGGCAAGCCCGCTCCCACGTGCTACCAGCGTGGGAGCGGCGGTGCGCCGCTGCGACTTGCCCCGCGATGTTCCTGTGCGCATCGCTCAACGAATAATTCGTTAGCCTGCTTTCTTTTCCCTCACACAACGGCCATGATGCCGGTACGCCCAACCGCCTACCCGCGAACGTGCCCATGACCGCGCAACAGCCATCCCCCGGCGACACCTCAAGCATCACCCTGCAAATCCTCGCCATCGTCTTCTATACCTTCATCGCCTTCCTCTGCATCGGCCTGCCGATCGCAGTGCTGCCCAGCCATGTCCACGACCAACTTGGCTACGGCGCAGTGGTCGCCGGCCTGACCATCGGCCTGCAATACCTCGCCACCCTGCTCAGCCGGCCCTTTGCCGGGCGGGTCGCCGACACCCTGGGCGGCAAGCGGGCGATTCGCTATGGGTTGTTTGGCATCGCCGGCTGCGGCGTGCTCACCCTGCTCTCGGCCTGGACCCTCGCCCTGCCCTGGCTGAGCCTGCTGCTGTTGCTCGGCGGGCGCCTGCTGCTGGGCATCGCCCAAGGCTTGATCGGGGTGGCGACGTTGAGCTGGGGGATTGGCCAGGTGGGGCCGGAGCATACCGCGCGGGTGATTTCGTGGAACGGCATCGCCTCCTACGGCGCCATCGCCATCGGTGCACCGGTCGGTGTGCTGTTGGTGGATACACAGGGATTCTGGATATTGGGGCCGGCGTTGCTGGTGCTGGCATTGGGCGCGTTGCTGGCGCTGCGCAAGCGCCCGGACGTGGTGGTGGTGCGCGGCGAGCGCCTGCCCTTCTGGTCGGCGTTCGGCCGCGTGGCGCCTTGCGGCCTGGGCTTGACCCTGGCGTCGATCGGCTATGGCACCCTGACCACCTTCGTCACCCTTTATTACCTGGAGCGCGGCTGGACGGGTGCTGCGTTGTGCCTGAGCGCGTTCGGCCTGTGCTTCATCGTTTCGCGACTGCTGTTCGTCAACGCGGTCAACCGCTTCGGTGGCTACAACGTGGCGATTACCTGCATGGCCACCGAGGTGCTGGGGCTGGCCTTGCTGTGGCAGGCGCCGTCGCCGCTGTGGGCGATGGTCGGCGCAGGGCTGACCGGCTTCGGCCTGTCGCTGGTGTACCCGGCGCTGGGCGTCGAGGCGATCAGGCAGGTGCCCAGCAGCAGCCGAGGTGCCGGGCTGGGTGCCTATGCGGTGTTCTTCGACCTGGCGCTGGCCATTGCCGGCCCACTGATGGGCGCGGTGGCGATACAGCTGGGCTACGCCTCGATCTTCGCCGTCGCCGCCCTGCTCGCCTTGTCAGGGGTTGGCCTGACGCTGCTGCTGGCCCGACGCGCCCAGCGCGGCTGATCGCTCGGCAGGCTCGGGCGCGCCCAGTGCCTGGCTGAAGAAGGCCGTGGTTTCGCTGCGCAGCGAGCGGTGGATATGCCGGCGGTCGACACCGTCGGCATCCTTGCACAGCACCGGCATGCGCAGGTGTTGCTCGTCGTCGCACGGCGCCATGAACACGAAATGCCCGGCCCCGGCCAGCAACCGGTAGTCCGGCGTCTGCGGCAGCTTGCGCGCCAGGGCATCGGCATTGTGCTCCAGGGCCAGCAACTGGTCCGAGTCGCCGCTGTAGATCAGCGCCGGCACATGCACCCCGGCCAGGGCGTGGCGGCCGAACATCAGGCTCAGGGGCGCCATCAGCATCACCGCGCCTACCCGCGCATCGGCCCGTGGCTCCAGTTCGCTGTGGTCGGCAATCAGCACACCATGGGTCTTGCAGGCGTCGGCGTCGTTGGGGCGTTGCTGGCAGTAACGGCGCAGGCGATCAAGGTCGGGTTGCGCGCCAGACAGGATCAGCGCCGTCTCGCCGCCGGCCGAATAACCGATCACCCCGACTTTGCCGTCATTCAGATAGGGGCCGACCAGTGTATCGGCGCGTGCGGCCGTGATCGCCGCGCTGACCTGCAGCGGCCGGCCATAGAGGTTACTGAGCGTCCCGAGGCGGCTACGATCGCGGCTGTTGTCGCCCGGGTGGATCACCGCCACCACCACGAAGCCTTGGCGTGCCAAGCCGTTGGCCAGGTCGTGCAGGGCCATGGGGCTGCCGGTATTGCCGTGGGAGATCACCAACAACGGGAAGCGACCCATGGCCACAGGTGCGTCCTGGGCAACGCGGGTCTGATAGCCCTCGATACGCACAGGCTGCGCCTCGCCGTTGGAGGGGTAGAACACCAGCGCCTGCATGGGCCTGCGGTCCACTGGGTCGGCCAGGGTGAGCCGGTGCAGGCCGGCGACCCAGGTTGCCGCGTTGGCCTGGGCCAGCAGGCCACCGAACAGGGCGATGGCCAACAGGGTACGAAACGGAGTCATGCAGGGGCGCTCCCGTGGCCGGGCGGACGTATTTCGCCAGCATAGAACCCGGCCAAGCACAGCTACATGAAAACTGAATGAAAAAAAGCCGATCGGCGCTCAAGGCGACGATCGGCTTTGTCGTGACTCGGCTGATCAGGCGGCAGCGAACAGCTCGCCGGCGATCTGCGCCTGGGCCGCATCGATGGCCTTGGCACGGTGCTCAGGGCCGTAGGCCAGGCCGTGGGCACGGACGGTTTCGACATCGGTGATGCCGATGAAGCCAAGGAAGACGTTGAGGAAGTCTTCATGGCCAACACCGGTTGGCTGGCCCTGGTGCAGGCCGCCGGCGGTGGACACCAGGATCACCTTCTTGTCGCCGCACAGGCCTTCAGGGCCGGCTTCGGTGTAGCGGAAGGTCTTGCCGGCCACGGCGATGCGGTCGATCCAGGCCTTGAGCTGGGTCGGCACGCTGAAGTTGTACATCGGTGCAGCGATCACCACCGCGTCGGCGGCAAGGAACTCTTCCAGGGTTTCGGCGCTCAGTTGAGCTTCGTGGGCCTGGGCGGCGTCACGCAGGTCCTGCGGGGTACCGGCAGCCACCAGGGTGGCGGCGGAGAAGTGGCTGATGGCGTCGGCAGCCAGGTCACGGTAGACCACTTCGATGCTCGGGTCGGCGGCTTTCCAGGCGTCGACCACTTCGCGGCTCAGCTGACGGGAGGCGGAATTGTCGCCCAGAATGCTCGAATCGATGTGCAACAGTTTCATGGGACTCTCCTGTGAATGAAGACCGCAGTGGTGGGCGATCACGATGGGGAGAATCCTATCGAAACAGCGAATAGCTGATAAGGCAGCAAAAATGCGCTAGTTTGTCCCACTGGTAGAACAGTGAGAATGCCCATGCAAGACCTCAACGACCTCTTCTATTTCGCCCAGGTGGTCGAAGCCGGCGGTTTCGCCGCGGCCGGTCGCCAGCTGGGCATCCCCAAGTCGCGCCTGTCACGGCGTATCGCCGAACTGGAAGAACGCCTGGGCACCCGCCTGCTGCAACGCACCACGCGGCAATTGAAGCTGACCGCCGTGGGTGAACGCTACCTGCACCATTGCCAGGCAATGCTGCTGGAGGCGGAGATGGCCGATGAAGTGGTGGCCAGCATGTCCAGCGAACCCCGTGGGCGGCTGCGGGTGTCCTGCCCGGTGGCCCTGGCCCATGCCTTCCTGCCCGAGGTGATCAGCCGCTTCCTGGCCCAGTACCCGCTGGTGCAGCTGGACATGGTACTGCTCAACCGCCGGGTCGACCTGATTTCCGAAGGCATCGACGTGGCCCTGCGCGTGCGTGACCTGGGTGACGAAGACCCGGCCCTGGTCACCCGCCGCCTGCGTCAGGCGCAGATGCAACTGGTGGCCGCACCGGGTTTTGCCGACCATATCCGCGAGCCCGCCGAGCTTGCCAGCCTGCCGGTGCTGGGCGCCGCCGAGGCCGACCGGCTGGTGCACCTGCGCCTGCACGGGCCGGACGGCCGCCAGCAGGAGTTGGCCCTGGAGCCACGCCTGGCCATCGATGACTTCGTCGTGCGCAACGCTGCCGTGCGTGCCGGCCTGGGCTTCACCGCGCTGCCGAGCATGTTCTGCGAGGAAGAGCTGGCACGTGGCGAACTGGTGCGCCTGCTGCCGGATTGGTCGCTGCCCGGCGGCTACCTGCAGGCGGTGTATCCGCACCGACGCGGCCTGCTACCGGCGGTGCGGGCGTGGATCGATCACCTGGCGATTTCGTTCGAAGCCTGTGGAGAGCGTTATGTCTGAGAAAAGGATGACCGAGGAACAGATCGCGCAGTTCTGCCTGGCATTGCCCGGCGCGCGCGAGGATTACAAATGGGGCGGGATCCGGGTGTTTTCGGTGGCCGGCAACAAGATGTTCGCCGTCGCAGACCTGGGCGGTGCCGGCTTGTCGTTCAAGGTGGCCGACGACCTGTTCCTGGGCTACTGCGACCGCCCGGGGATTCGCCCGGCGCCTTATCTGGCACGGGCGAAGTGGGTCAGCATGGTTGCGCCCTACCCCGTGGGCCGTGACGAGCTGTGTGACCTGCTGCGCCGCTCGCACCAGTTGGTGGTGCGGCGCCTGCCCAAGCGCACGCAGGTGGGGTTGTTGCTGGATTGACGCTGCAGCGCGGGGCAAGCCGCTGCGAGGGCTACCTACAGCAACTGCCCCAGCCCGCGCCCACCCCGCACCAGGTGATCGAACCAGAACACCTGGTGCAGCACGACGATGCCCCAGAACACCAGCTGATAGGACAACTTACGGGTCTTGTGCCGAAACAGCTGCTGGGCCAGCAGCGCACCAGGCCAGCCACCGAGCAGCTCGCTGGCATGCAGCACTTTCTCCGGGGTGCGCCAGGCCTGGTTGCGCGCCTGCTGCTTGTCCTGCCAGTACAGCAGCAGGCTCACCAGGCTCACCAGCGGGTACAGCGCCAATGGCAGCCACGACCGCCCGCTCAAGCCCATCTGCAAGCCGCCCAATATCGGCAGCAAACAAAGCCCGGCCAGGCCCAGCAGCTTCAGGCGTGGATTGCGTACGCCCTGGGCCTCGCCACGGGCAGCGGTTTGCGGACGCGCCATCAGCCGTGCGCCGTCGACCAGTCGACCCAGCCGAACTCCCAGGTGGCCAGGATCAGCAGACCAAAGGCGATGCGGTACCAGGCGAACGCGGCGTAACTGTGGTTGGCGATGAACTTGAGCAGCGCGCGCACGGCGATCATGGCGAAGATGAACGACACCACGAAGCCCAGGGCGAACACCGGCAGGTCGCCAGGCTGGAACAGCTCACGGTACTTGTAACCCGAGTACACCGCCGCACCGACCATGGTCGGCATGGCCAGGAAAAACGAGAACTCGGTGGCCGCCTTGCGCGACAGGCCGAACAGCAAGCCGCCGATGATGGTCGAGCCGGAACGCGACGTGCCCGGGATCATCGCCAGGCACTGGACGAAACCGATCTTCAGCGCGTGGTGCCAGCTCATGTCATCGACATGGTCCACCTCGATACGGTGCTGGCGGCGCTCGGCCCAGAGCATGATCACCCCACCGACCACCAGGGCCGCAGCCACGGTAATGGGGTTGAACAGGTACTTGTGGATCAAGTCGGCGAACAGCACCCCCAGCACCACCGCCGGCATGAAGGCGATCAGCAGGTTGGCGGTGAAGCGCCGTGCCGGTGCTTGGGTGGGCAGGCCCAGCACCACGTCGAAGATCTTGCGCCGGAATTCCCAGACCACCGCGAGGATTGCGCCCAACTGGATGATGATGTTGAACGCCATGGCGCGCTCACCACCGAAACCGATCAGGTCGGCGACGATGATCTGGTGCCCGGTGCTTGAAATCGGCAAGAACTCCGTCAGGCCCTCGACAACGCCCAAGATGATTGCCTGCAAGGCACTCCAAAAATCCATCATTCCCCCGATGCAGCACCGCTCCTGGCGGGCCGCTTGTAGTGATTTGCACGTAGTTGCCGCACGCGGCGCGGCTGTTTTACAGCGACAGCAGTGGCAACGCCAGCACAAATGCCCAGCGGCCTAAAGGTTTCATCTGGCACGGCCGAAATCCTAGCAGAGCCCTTGGTTCAAGGCTTGCGTTACCTGCAACACGGATCGCGCGCACTGCGCACTTAGCCGTTGGTCGTGTGGGGCTTGGCGGCAAAGCATGCTTGGATGCTTTCGATAAAAAGAACAAGACCGGAGTAACGCATCATGAAGACCCTGAGGTCGATGTCGATCAGCCGCCGCCTGTGGCTGATCCTGTTGGTGGCCGTGGCCATGCTGTTGGTGCTGGGGTTGCTGATGCTGCGCCAGATCCATGGCGATCTGTACCAGGCCAAGGCCGAGAAAACCCGCCATGTGGTGCAGACCGCCGCAGGCGTGCTGGCGCACTACCAGGGCCTGGAGGCCGCCGGCACACTCAGCCGCGAAGCCGCCCAGCGTCAGGCCCTGCAAGTGGTGCGCGGGCTGCGTTACGACCAGAGCGACTACTTCTGGATCAACGACCTGCAACCAAAGATGATCATGCACCCGGCCAACCCCAAGCTCGATGGCCAGGACCTCTCGGCCATCCGCGACCCCGACGGGTTTGCCGTGTTCAACGAAATGGTCAAGCTGGCCCGTGCCCAGGGCGCCGGCCCGGTCGACTACCGCTGGCCCAAGCCCGGCGCCAGCGAGCCGGTGGCCAAGACCTCCTACATACAACTGTTCGAGCCGTGGGGCTGGGTCATCGGCTCGGGCGTCTACATCGACGACGTGCAGGCCGAGTTCGCCCGCCAGCTGCGCGACGCGTCCCTGGTCGGCCTGGGTATCGCCCTGTTGATGGCCCTGGTGGTCATGCTGATTGCCCGCAGCATCGCCCGCCCGCTGCAGGAGGCGGTGCAGGCGATGGGCAACATCGCCAGCGGCGAGAGCGACCTGACCCGCCGCCTGGACACCCACGGCCGCGACGAAATCACCCATCTGGGCGAGCACTTCAACCGTTTCAACGGCAAGCTGCAGGGTGTGGTCGGCCAGTTGCAGGGCGCCGCCCATGCCCTCGCCGAGTCGGCGGGGCATGTCGGCGACAACGCCGGTGCCGCCCAGGCGCGCAGCACCCAGCAGTCGCTGCAGATGGACCAGGTAGCCACCGCGATCAACGAAGTCAGCTACGCCGTGCACGACGTGGCCAAGCACGCCGAACAGGCCGCCAGCGAGATGCGCGACGCGCAGCAGCAGGTCGGCCATGGCCAGCAGGCGATCCATGGCAGCCTGCAGCAGATCGACCGGCTCTCGGCGACCATCGAGCAGGCGGTCCAGGTGATCCGCGAGCTGGCCAGCCACAGCACCAAGATCGGCGGCGTGCTGGAAGTGATCCGCGCCATTGCCGAACAGACCAACCTGCTCGCCCTCAACGCCGCCATCGAGGCTGCCCGTGCCGGCGAGCAGGGCCGTGGTTTTGCCGTGGTCGCCGACGAGGTGCGCCTGCTGGCGCAGCGCACGGCCCAGTCCACTGCCGAGATCCAGACCATGATCGAACACCTGCAGGGGCAGTCCGAGGCTGCGGTCAAGGCCATCGACACCAGCAGCGAGGCCTCGCGCCAGACCGTCGAGCAGGCCCGCGAAGCCGGCACCAGCCTGGATGCCATCAGCCATGCCCTGAACAACCTGGGCGCACTCAACGCCTCGATCGCCAGCGCCACCCTGCAGCAGTCCCATGTGGTGGAAGAGATCAACCGCAACGTCACCGAAACCGCCGGGCTGTCCCAGCAGACCGCCGAGGCGGCACGCCAGTCCAGCGATTCCGGCGTCGCACTGGCACGCCTGAGCAGCGACCTGGAACAACTGCTGCGCCAGTTCAGGGTCTGAACACGCCAGGGCCTCCCTACCCGGGGAGGCCCTCCCGCCCACGCTAGGCTTTGTAGGAAAAGTGCCTGCGCGACGACCATGCTGCGTTGAAAACAGGCTCAGAATGCTCATTGACTACAGTCAAGTCGAGCGCGACCCCGGCCGTTCCTCGCCTGTTTTCGCCTTGCCTGATCGCCGCTCGGCGACTTTTCATACGAACCCTAGCCTTTGCCCTGCCCCAGGATCCGTACCGGATTGCAGCCCGCATTCTCGGAGTCTTCTTGGCTCAGATCGTGCCTGAAGGGTTCGAGGTTGTAGCGGTCCTTGTCTCTGGCGATGTTCAGGTGGCAGACCAGTTGGCGGTACATGCCGCCGCCATCATTCTGCAGCCACTGGTAATCGTTGCCATATTTGCGGCGTATTTCGGCATACATCCTGGCGTACCCTTGCGGCGTGCTCTGCTGCCGCCCCAACGGCGTCGGTTCCAGCGAAAGGGACCACTCCACGCCTTCACTGCCGACATCCTCGCGCCTGACCCACTCACCGAACTGAACGTACTCGTTGATCGGGGCCGACGTGCCCTCGGCGATGGCCTGGTCGCTGCTTTGGCAAACGAACTGGGCCTTGGCACTGCGAAACTGCGGCAGCGTCACGGCAATGATCGGTGCCCAGATCTTGCTCTGCGTGAAGTAGCGATGTTGCTCGAGCCTGGCGTTGGCCAGGCCTCGCTCGTTGCCCGCAATGTAGAAGAAGGACTCGATGGGCAGCTGCGCCACAGGTGTCGAGGCACTCCAATCCTTGATACGCAGCTCGTTCTCACGGAAAAACAGGCTGCGCTTGTTTCTCATGGCCTGGAGCGCGGCGTTGAAGTTGCTGACCGCCTGCTGGTTGAGGGCGTCATTCACGGCAAACCCACAGGCGTTGCGATTATCGCCCTGGGTGCTTTGTTCATAGTGGGTAACCCAGGCACGCCCATCCAGAATGCCTTGTGTATGGCACGACCGGCCGATCGAGGGGTCCGCCGCCTGGGCGAAGGTGCCGCAGCCCGCTTCGCTGCGATCAGCCGTGCCGCCGTCGACCGGGAATGCGCACAGCACTTCGTAGCGATGTTTAGGTGCCTGGAGCGCCATGATGGGGTACAGGGTGTAGCCGCTCTGATGGTCCTTGGTCAAACGCTTGAAGTTGGCGTCGCTGCGCAGGAATGCGTATGACACCGCATCGTTCAAGCGTGTGGGTGCGTCGGCGTCCCACGTGTTGTAGAGGCCATCCCTGGGGGCGGGCTCCGTGCCTCTGAGCACCACGCCCGAGCAAAGAAAGCCTGGCGCCGAGTCACTGCTGCAATTGGCCGGAGTCTGGGCATAACGTTGTTGCAGCTGTTCTGCCGTCTGTTCGCATGTGGCGGCCAATGCCGCTGAATGCGCCGAACCACAGGCTGCGAGCACAAGGGTTGTCAAAACGAGTGTGGGACGCCCAAGCATGATCGTTGCTCCAAGAGAAGTCAGTCGCCGGACCTGGCACAGGGTTGGCCCAGTGCGTGACTTCATCTTGGCGTGCGACACCAGTGCAGAAAACTGGCAAAAATGACAGGTCGGTGCATCGCTCCCAATTGCCCCCCTATTGCAGGTTACAATCGCCGACTTCAATTCCCGTCAAGGATCGCCGATGTCCGGCCTCGAACTCTTCGCCGCCGCGCTCGGCGTCATCGCCGTCTGGCTCACCGTCAAGCAGAACCCCTGGTGCTGGCCGATCGGGCTGGTGATGGTAGTGCTGTACAGCTGGATCTTCTATGGGATGAAGCTGTATTCGAACATGCTTCTACAGGTGGTGTACGCGGTGTTGCAGCTATACGGCTGGTGGCAGTGGATCCGCCCGGACCGGGTCGAGGACGCCCGCCAGGTCACCCGCCTGGCCATGGTGCCGATGCTCAAGGGGCTTGCCACTGGCCTGGCAGCCAGCCTGGTGCTGGGCGCGGCCATGACCCACTACACCGATGGCGAGCAACCCTGGCTCGATGCAGCGCTGACCGGCTTCAGCCTGGTGGCGCAGCTGTGGATGGCGCAAAAACGCCTGCAATGCTGGGCGCTGTGGGTAGTGCTGGACGTGATCTTCGTCGGCCTGTTCCTGCACCAGGGCCTGTACCTCACCGCCGCACTGTACGCCTTGTTCACCCTGATCGCCGTGCGTGGCTGGCTTGAGTGGCGCCGCGACCCGGCGCTGGCGGCCGCATGAAGACGCTGGTGCTGTGTGGCCCGGAATCCAGCGGCAAGAGCTGGCTCGGCGGTGAGATCCAGGCGCACTTCGGTGGCGTGCTGGTGGGTGAGTACGTGCGCCATTTCATCGAGCAGGAGCAGCGCGACACCTGCTATGCCGACATCCCTGCAATCGCCCGCGGCCAGCTGCAGTGGGAGGATCAGGCGCGCCAGCTGGCGCCGTCCCTGCTGATTCTCGACACCCACCTGCTCAGCAACATCCTCTGGAGCCGCGCGCTGTTCGCAGACTGCCCGCCCTGGATAGAGCAGGCGCTGAACGCACGCCACTACGACCTGCACCTGCTGCTCAGGCCCGAGGGTGTGGCCTGGGTGGGCGATGGCATGCGCTGCCAGCCTGAGCTTGCCCTGCGCCAGCAGTTCTTTGCCGACAGCCTGGATTGGCTGCAGGCACAGCAACGGCCCCATCAAGTGATCGAGGGCGATTGGCCCCAGCGCAGTGCCGCCGCCCTCGCCGCAGTGGGGCGGCTGCTCGATGGCCAGGTGCCAGCCTGCGCCACCGAATGTTAATGCACTGATACACCCCACCACCCCGCAGCCCCCGCAAATGGGGGTCGCCGCCCAGAAGTGAGGGAAGTGTGTCAGCACTGAGACACTCCCCGACAATCTCTTCACATCCCCCGTACTACGCGGCCTGCGGCACCTGTGGGTAGGGCGCTGTTTCAGTGCTGACACAGTATTCGCGGTGCTTTTCGAGTTAGCTCGAACAAGCCTCTGATTCGCAACGGAAAACAAAAAGCGGCACAGCTTCTGCTCTCTGTACTCGCAACGCTGAACGACCAGCGCTCGATTGAGGGAGTAGCCATCGTGAGGAAATTCGACAGAGGCGTGTCCTGCCTCCTGCTGGTCGGTTTCACCCTGGGGGCAAGCCTGAGCCTCGTGGCCCAAGCCGATAACGGCCTCATCGTCATCACCCGTGATGTGCAGGTGCGCAACGCAACGCGTCCCCCGGTGATGCCAGACCCGTCCCCGACCACGGCCAATGCCAACCCGTCAGCACAGATCATCAGGCAGACCAACGAGCTCAGTGATGGCGATTTCGCCAGTATCAGCAGTGGCGCGGGCATCTCATCCCTGATCAACCAGCAGACCAACAACATTGGCGGCAACATCAGTACCCAGAGCCAGTTGCCCAACCTCGCCGCCGGTCGTGGCAGCGGCTCCGGCAGCGGCATCGGCAACATGGTCAACTCCAGCGTGCAGCGCGGCCTTGCGCCGCTGCAAGCCCTTACCCGAGGCCAATGACATGAGGCATTCGCTGCTGATCCTGGCCACCCTTTGCAGTGCACCGGCATTCGCCCAATCCCCAGTAGTCGACACCGCCATCATCAACAGTTCCGCCAGCCAGTACCGGGGCAACATGGCGGTCAACCAGGCGGCCGGCGACTCCCAGCAACAAGCCAACGCCCGTGCCCTGGCCAACGGCCACTCGGCCAATGCGACGACGCAGATCCGCCAGAGCCTGCAGACCACGGTCGACCCTGCCAGGGACAGCCGCGCCAGCATCCAGGGCAATGCCTTCAGCCATGGCAGCGGCGTACTGGGCGTGAACCAGAGCGCCGGCGCCAGTACCCAGCAAGCCAACGCACTGCGCATCAGCATCAGTGCCCAACCGCAAAGTCTCGATGACAGCGTCCTGTTGCAACAGAACGTGGCGCTGCGCAACACCTCCGATGCAACTGACTCCGCACCCGGCTATCGCCAGGTCAACACCAGCGACCAGGCATTCACCGGTAGCCGTGGGGTGATTCAGTTGAATCAGAGCGCCGGGGTGGGAAACCGCATGGCCAACACCCTAAGCGTCCGGGTCGCGGAATGACCCAAAAAGGTAAGCACAACACTTAACCTAAAAAGACGGAGAAACACCATGAAACCCTCGATGGCAATCAAGCCTCTGGTTTTCGCAATTGCTGCGGTCATGGCTGTTGCTGCACAAGCGGATCAGAACGACCGGCGTGGCCACAGCCACAACAAAACGGTCTACACCAGCGCCACGGCCAAAGCGACCGATGTGCAAAGAAGCACCGATAACAAGGTCATCAACGAAGGCACCATCAACAATGCCGAGATGAGCAGCTCCGCCAGTGGCGCCAGCGGTAACGTCGGCATCAACGTGGCGGCCGGTAATGGCAACCAGCAGGACAACGCAGCGGCCATCGCCAACACCGCGTCCGACAACGACTTCGTGTTCGGCACCGCAACCGCCACCGCCAAGGTCGACCAGTACAGCAACGGCAACCGCGTGTACAACTGGTCTACCCAAAACTCCGCAGTCATGAGCGGCTCGGCTGACAACACCAGCGGCAACGTGGGTATCAACGTCGCAGGCGGCGACCTGAACCAGCAGAAAAACACCATGGCCATTGCCAACAACAGTGCGCCCGTCGGCAATTCCACCGCCACTGCTTCGGCCAACCAGAGTGGACCTGGTCTGACCGTCGAAAACAGAGCCGATCGCACCTACCGCCTCGATACGATAACGCTCACCACCACCAAGAGTGGTTCGTCCTCTAGCAGCGGTTCGTTCGATGCCAGCATCGACAAGAGCTCCAGCTCCAGCTATAGCGCGTCTGGCTCGCAAAGCAGCAGCGCCAGCGGCTCCAACAGCAGCAGCTCCAGCGGTTCGAGCAGCATGACTGCCAGTGGCTCCAACAGCAGCAGCTCCAGCGGCTCCAACAGCATGAATGCCAGCGGCTCCCACAGCTCGAATGTCAACGGCACCGCCAGCAGCAACCACAACTCGACCTCGAGCGCTTCGGTGACTGCTTCGCTGGATGCCAGCGCTGCGGGCAGTGCCTCGCAGTCGCAAACCTTCGGCAACCGCACCCGCTCCAGCAGTGGTGAGTTCGATGCTTCGCTGACCGCCTCGCTCGACGCATCGATCGACAAGTCGCACAGCTCGTCCAGCGACTCGGCGTTCGACAAGACTCGCAACTCGTCGTTCGAGAAGGCGTATGACTCTTCGTATGACCGTAACCATGACTCGTCGTATGACAAGTCTCGCAACAACTCGTACGAGAAGGCACACGAATCGGCATGGGAAAAAGCCAACGCTTCGGCCTACGAGAAATCCGGCGAAAAAGCTTCGCAATCGTCGGACAGCATCTCGAAGAGCTGGAGCGAAGCTAGCGAGTACTCGCTGAGCAACACTGTGTCCTTCCAAGTGCTGACCCCGACCGGCTGGGCCAACCCTGTAACCAACAACGCCACCATGAGTGGTTCGTTGAACGGTGGCAGCGGCAACCTGGGCGTCAACGTGGCCGCCGGTGTGGGCAACCAGCAAAGCAACTCGCTGGCCATCTCCAACACCTCGTTCTGATCGCTGTAGCCAGGAGGCCCCCTTCGGGGGGCCTTCCTTCGAACTGGACCGATGGGGGCATCGAACATGCGAATTTTTGCCTTGGCGTTACTGCTGTGCCTGGCCAGTGTGATCGAAGCCGCCCAGATGCCGTTGTCCGTCCTGCCGGGTGGCGCGGTCATCTACAAACCGATCCAGAGCATCCGCGAACGCAAGTTCGCCGACCTTGTGCAGCAGAAAACCGACTTCAGTTGCGGCGCCGCGTCGCTGGCAACCATCTTGCGCCAGGCCTACTGGCTGGACGTGGATGAACAACATGTGATCGAAGGCATGCTGGCCAATGCCGACCAGGACCTGGTCCGCACCCAGGGTTTCTCGATGCTCGACATGAAACGCTACGTGGAAAGCCTGGGCATGCGCGCCCGTGGCTACCGGGTAGCCCCCGAGTCCCTGCACGACATCCGCATCCCGGTAGTGGTGCTGATGGATATCCGTGGCTACAAGCATTTCGTGGTCATGCAGCGGGTCGACAAGGGTTGGGTCTACATCGGTGACCCGGTGCTGGGCCACAAACGCTTCAAGATCGACGATTTCGCCAAGGGCTGGAACGGCATCATCTTCGCCGTCATCGGCCAAGGCTACGACAAGGGCAATGCGCTGCTCGCGCCACCCCTTCCGCTCAGCGCCAAGAACCGCCTCAACCAATTCACCCCGGTAAAGGACGCGGAGTTGCTGGATTTCGGTTTCATCAGAAGCGACTTCTTCTAACGAATCGGGCATGACGCCCTGGGGAACCTCCCATGAAGACTCCGATCTGGCTGATTGCGGCCTGCCTGGCCGCCAGCCTGCCAACCCAGGCAGAAACGTTCAAACCCATCGAACTCAAGGACCAGGAACTGGCGAATCTACGCGGGCGTTACGTGATGCCAGGGCGGATCGTCAGTTTCGGCATCGTCATGTCCAGCACCTGGCAGAACGCCAACGGTGAAGTGATCGGCGCCACTTCCTCGATGCAGATTCAACAGTCGACCATCAAGCCACAGTTCTATGTGTCGATCATCAATGAAAAAGGCACTGGCTCGTCGCAGGCCCACAGCACCGGCACCGGTACCGTCAGTGGGGGTGCTGGCCTCAATTCCACCCAGGGGGTCACCCAAGTGGTACGCGCGGCAGGCGACTACAACAGCGCCTACAACGATGTCCAGATCACCGTTGCCAGGGGCAACCAGCCGCAGACCAATCAACCGCAAGGCCAGGCGCTGGCTGCAGGCTCGCCGCTGACCGGGGCCAACGGTGCAGGTTCGCTGAGTGTTGCTGCGGCCGGCAACGGCGTGCAAATGAACATCATCGCCGGCAACAACCAGGGCAATACCCTGCAGCGCCTGGGCCAGGGTGGACTGATGCAGAGCACCACCCTGCTCGGCTCCAGCAATCAGGTGCGCAACATCACCTCGCTCAATGTGGTGCTGCGCGACAACGCCACGGCCGGGCCGATGAACGCCAACCTGGACCAACTCAAAGGCCTTCGCAATCTCGGATACTGATCTACGCTGAGTCTCATCGTTTGCAGTCAGAAGGGACGGCTAATCCATGCATCGTTTGTTGACGTTCAGAACTATCGTCTGTTTGAGTACCTTGGCCCCGGCCACCTTGCTGGCCGCATCGGACCCACAGGTCGAAGCGTTGAAACAGGAGCTGATCCAACTGAAGCAACGCTATGAAACGCAACAAAATGCCCTGATGGTGCTGGAACAACGCCTGAGGCAAGTCGAGGAAGCCCCGCCGGCACCTGCCCCAAAACGCCTGGTCAAGTCGCCCGCCGAAGGGGTCAAAGGCGCTCAAACCGTGGCCACTGGCGCGCCAGGTACGACCGGAAGCTCTTACGGCCAGTCGCTGCAGGACGACTCCCAGCCCGCGCAAAGCGTCTCCAACCTGTACGACGAAGCCAGTGGCTTCTTCGGTGGCGGCAAGTTCAGCGTCGAAACCGGCCTGACCTACACCCACTACGATACCCGTGCGCTGACCCTCAACGGCTTTCTGGCGCTGGACGCGATTTTCCTTGGCAACATCAACATCGACCGCATCAAGGCAGACAACTGGACCCTGGACCTGACGGCTCGCTACAACGTCGATCAGCGCTGGCAGTTCGACATCAACGCACCCATCGTGTATCGCGAATCCACCTATTCCTCCGGGGGCGCGGGTGGGGCCGCCGCGGCAAACTCCGAAGGCAGCGTCACGCGCGACCCCACCCTCGGCGACGTCAACGTCGGGGTGGCCTACAAGTTCATCGATGAGTCGGAAAACTGGCCTGACGCGGTCGCCACGCTGCGCATCAAGGCACCGACCGGCAAGGAGCCTTACGGGATCAAGCTCCGGCAGGACCCCGGCAACGACAACCTGGCGATCCCCGAAGACCTGCCGACCGGCAATGGCGTGTGGTCGATCACCCCGGGTATCTCGCTGGTCAAGACCTTCGACCCGGCCGTGCTGTTCGGTAGCCTGTCCTACACCTATAACATGCAGGATTCGTTCAGCGACATCAGCCCCCAGGTCAACACCAAGGTCAAGGGTGACGTGAAGCTCGGCGACTCCTGGCAAATCGGCGGCGGTATCGCCTTCGCCCTGAACGAGCGGATGAGCATGTCGTTCTCGGTCACTGACCAGTTCGCCAGCAAAAGCAAGATCAGACCCGACGGCGGCGACTGGCAGTCGATCTCCAACAGCGACTACAACGCGGCCAACTTCAACGTCGGCCTGACCTTCGCCGCCACCGACAACCTGACCATCGTGCCAAACCTGGCCATTGGCCTGACCGAAGATGCGCCGGACTTCTCGTTCAGCCTGAAATTCCCGTACTACTTCTGAGCTTGCCAGCAGAACAGGGCTCGCCTGACGAGCCCGCGTTTTGGTAACCAGCCTTGTCCTACGGCACCTTCCTACCTCCGGCCTGATATCATCACGCACATTTGTGTGACGGTTTCATGGCAAGAGGAACGCTTACGTGAGAAACCTGCTCGGCCACCCCCGCGCCCGGCTGTTAGCCCTGGTGACACTGGTGCTGGTCATCCCCCTGGCGGTCCGTGCCCTGCTGGGCTGGTCCGACCCTTTGGGCTACCTCTCGGACCTGGCCATCGGCAGCCTGCTGGTGATGCTGCTGCGCCGCTGGCCGACCTGGCTGGCCCTGCCCGTACTGCTGGCCTGGGGCGCCTTGCTGATCGCTTCGGCCGAGCTGGTCAGCGCCGTCGGCCGCCTGCCCAACCAGACCGACCTGCACTACCTGTTCGACCCGCAGTTCATGGAGAACTCCACCGGCGGCGCCCTCGCCCACCCCTGGCTGCCCTGGCTGCTGGCAAGTGCCTTGCTGGTGCTGTTGGCCAGCAGCTGGTACAGCCGTGGCCAGCGCAGCACGTCACTGCCACGTACAGCCTGGGCGCTGCCCGTGGTGCTGCTGGCAAGCCACTGGGGCAGCGAGCAACTGTTCCCCTCCGACGCCGATCAGTGGCGCCAGTACAACCTGCCGCACCAGCTGCTTTCGGCCGCCACTGGCAACCTGCAGCATCGCGCACGGGTACTGGCCATGGGCGAGACCCCGGTGACACCACTGCCCAGCGCCGGGCTGACCCAGGCCGACCTCAACGGCCAGAAGCTGCTGGCCGGCCCTGGCAGCGCCCGCAACCTGCTGGTCATCACCCTGGAAGGCATCCCCGGCGCCTACATCCGCGCCAACCGTGAGGCCATCGGCAGCCACTTCGACCAAGACCTGATGCCCAACCTCAGCCGCTGGGCCGAGCGCGGCATGAACACGCCGGACTACGTGCTGCACACCCACCAGACCATTCGCGGCCTGTACGCCATGCTCTGCGGCGACTACGACAAGCTGGCCAACGGCACGCCCAAGGGCGTCGAGCTGCTGACCCAGGACCTGCGCAACCAGGCCTGCCTGCCGGCGCAACTGCGCCAGGCCGGCTTCTCCACCCACTACCTGCAGGGCGCCGGGCTGCGGTTCATGGCCAAGGACCGGATCATGCCGCACATCGGCTTCGACGCGGTGCACGGCCTGGAATGGTTCAAGAACGACAACTACCTGGAATTCCCCTGGGGCAAGGACGACCGCGCCTTCTTCGAAGGGGCCCTGGGTTATGTCGGCGAACTGCGCAAGCAACGCCAACCCTGGATGCTCACCCTGCTCACCGTCGGCACGCACCAGCCTTATTCGGCGCCGGAGGACTACCTGCAACGCTACGACACCGCCAAGCAGGCCGCAGTTGCCTACCTCGACGATGCCCTGGGCAGCTTCCTCGACAACCTGGAACGCCAAGGTGTGCTCAAGGACACCCTGGTGGTGATCACCTCGGACGAGTCCCACGGCATCGATGGCGTGCGCCTGGCGTCATCCTGGGGCTTCAACCTGACCCTCGCCCCCGAGCAGGCACAGCTGCCACGGCTCAAGCGCGGCACCTACGGCCATATCGACCTGGCCACCTCGCTGCTCGACTACTATGCCCTGCCGATCCCCGCGGCCCTGGCCGGGCGCTCGCTGTACCGCGACTACGACAGCGGCCGCGAGATGATCGCCTACACCAACGGCGTGCTGCGTTACCACGATGGCCAGGGCACCCTCAGCGAGTGCGACTTCCAGCAACGCTGCCGGCGTTACGCCAGCGCAGGCTTCATCGCCGAGCAGGCCAGGTTCCTTGGCCGTGGCGAGGACAGCCTCGGGCCGCAGATCAATCTGCTGGCAACCACCCTTGACCAGTCGCTGCTGCAAACCCCGCTCAACCTGCGCTACCAGTTTGGCGGGCCGGCGCCCATCGCCCTGCATGAGCGCATCCGCGACGACTGGGCCGACAACCTGATCGGCGCGCAATACCTGGAGATGCCCGAGGGTTCGCGCACCAAGGTGCGCATCAAGGTCCGCGCGCTCGACCCGCAGCACGACGCCTACATCCGCCTCAAGGCCAAGGAAAGCGAGCAGGACGTGCAGCTGGGCCTGCCCGAAGAGGTGCTGGTGACCGCAGGCCAGCCGCTGGAGATGGAGTTCGACTTCGACAACCCGATCCAGCGCAAGGCGTTTTCCTTCCACTTGCTGGGGTACGGCGGCGGTGAAGTCGAAGTCAGCGACTTCAGTGTCATCACCGCCCTGCCAGGGGAAGAGGAACCCGCGGACGAACTGGTCGAAGGGCATATCGCCCATTCCAGCTGAGCGGCTACCGCCTGGGCCTTACCCCAGGAACAGGCGGTATGCCGGGTTGTCGGTTTCGTCCCAGTAGCGGTAACCCATCGCGTCGAGCGCCGCTGGCAGCCCCTGCAACTCGTCATCCGGTACCTCCAGCGCGGCAAACACCCGCGCCTCGGCCGCGCCGTGGTTGCGGTAATGGAACAGGCTGATGTTCCAGCGCTTGCCCAGGCGCTCGAGGAAGCCCAGCAACGCACCCGGTCGCTCGGGGAACTCGAAGCGCAGCACCCGCTCGTTAACCCCTGGCGCGGCATGCCCACCCACGGTGTGGCGCACGTGCAACTTGGCCAGTTCGTTGTCGGTCAGGTCGAGCACCTGGTAGCCCTGCCCGGCCAGGCTCGCCAGCAGTTGCTCGCGCGGGTCGTGCTGCGGGTGGGTCTGTACGCCAACGAACAGCCGCGCCTCCTTGCCTGGGTAATAGCGGTAGTTGAACTCGGTGATCTGGCGCTTGCCCAAGGCCTGGCAGAATGCCCGGAAACTGCCTGGCTGCTCGGGGATGGTCACGGCAATCACCGCCTCGCGCTGCTCACCCAGCTCGGCACGCTCGGCCACATGGCGCAGACGGTCGAAATTGACGTTGGCACCCGAGTCGATGGCCACCAGCACTTGCCCCTGCAGCCCTTCGCGGGCCACGTATTTCTTGATCCCGGCGACCGCCAGGGCACCGGAGGGCTCGGTGATCGAGCGGGTATCGTCGTAGATGTCCTTGATCGCCGCGCACAGCTCATCGTTGCCCACCGTCACCACCTCGTCGACGAAGTGCCGGCACAGCTCGAAACAGTGGGCCCCGATCTGCGCCACCGCGACGCCGTCGGCAAAGGTCCCCACCTGCGGCAGGATCACCCGCTCACCGGCCGCCAGGGCGGCCTGCAGGCAGTTGGAGTCGGCCGGCTCCACACCGATCACCTTCACCTCCGGGCGCAGGTACTTCACATAGGCGGCAATGCCGGCGATCAGCCCGCCGCCGCCCACCGGCACGAAGATCGCGTGCAACGGGCCAGGGTGCTGGCGCAGGATCTCCATGGCCACGGTGCCTTGCCCGGCGATCACGTCCGGGTCGTCGAATGGCGGCACGAAGGTGGCGCCGTCCTGGTCGGCCAGGGCCAGCGCGTGGGCCAGTGCATGGGGGAAGCTCTCGCCGTGCAGCACCACATGGCCGCCACGCGAGCGCACGCCCTCGACCTTCAGCGAAGGCGTTGTGGTGGGCATGACGATGGTGGCCTTGATGCCCAGGTGCGAAGCCGCCATGGCCACGCCCTGGGCGTGGTTGCCCGCTGACGCGGTGATCACCCCGCGCGCGCGCTGGGCGTCGGTCAGGCGTGACAGGCGGGTGTAGGCGCCGCGGATCTTGAACGAGAACGTCGGCTGCAGGTCTTCACGCTTGAGCAGTACCGGATTGCCAAGCGCGGCAGACAGCGCCGGGGCCGGTTGCAGCGGGGTCTCGATGGCCAGGTCGTATACCGGCGCGCCAAGAATGCGGCGCACCTGCTCGGACAGCAGTTGCTGGGGCGTGGTACGGGGGCTGACGCTCAGATTGGTCATCGATGACTCCTGGTTTTCTTGATGTTGCCCAGGAGTCAGAAAGAAAAAACCCGCCTCCAGGGCGGGTTCGGTGCACGTACGCGCTAGCCCGCCAATCCGATAATGGCGGTAATAATAATGCTCGCGGTGCGCAGGTGCGGGAATGTGTTCATGGGTCGGGAACTTATCCTGCGCAGTTCTCGGAAGTCAACACCCTTTTGCGGCGTCCTGCGCCGATAGCGGTACATCGAACACCTTGTCGAACCCCCACTGGAAGACAAAGGCATACACAAAGAAGAAGGCGAACAACGCCAGGTTGGTGACCAGCGCCGCCCACAGGCTGATGCCCAGCCAGTACGCCACCAGCGGCAGCAGGATCAGTACCAGCCCGCCCTCGAAACCCAGGGCATGCAACAGCCGGCGCAGGAAGGTGCGGCTGCGCTGGGGCTGGCGCGCCTCCCAGCGCTCGAAGGCCCAGTTGAAGGCCATGTTCCAGCTCATGGCGATCGCCGACATGAGCATCGACAACACCGCCGATTCGGCCATGCCGGCGCCGAACGCCAGCTCCAGCGCCGGCGCCACGCAGGCCACGGCGATGGCCTCGTAGAGGATGGCCTGGACGATCTTGCGGGCCTTGCCTTGCATGTGCCGCTCCCGAAAACAAAGAGCTACAACATAACAAAATATGGGGCCCTGGAAAAAGCCTGCAATAAATTTTGAACCCTCGCCGGCCCACACGCCTCCACAGCTTGCCGTGCAAAGCCATGGCATTGACCTGGACCGCTTGCGCCCACTCATCCATTGGACAACCGCGCCTCCGGCTGCTTCTATCAATCATTCGCAAGGAGCGCTTTGTCCTACAACTTCGTCCAGGGAATCGAACGAGGAGTTAGTCCATGGCCTACACCGTCATGATGGTATTCGGTACCCGCCCTGAAGCAATCAAGATGGCCCCACTGGCCCGGGTGCTGCGCAACTGGCCCGAAGTCGACCTGCATATCTGCTCCACCGGCCAGCACCGCGAGATGCTCGAGCAAGTGCTCACCGCCTTCGGCCTGCGGGTCGACCAGGACCTCAAGGTGATGACCCAGAACCAGACCCTCAACGGCCTGGCCCGCGACCTGCTGGACAAGCTCGACAGGGCCTATGAGCAGACCAGGCCCGACATCGTGCTGGTGCATGGCGACACCACCACCAGTTTCATCGCCTCCCTGGCCGCCTTCCACCGGCACATCCCCATCGGCCACGTCGAGGCCGGCCTGCGCACCGGCAACCTGCAGCAACCCTGGCCCGAGGAAGCCAACCGGCGCCTGACCGGGGTGCTCGCCGACCTGCACTTCACCCCCACCCGCGACTCCGACGCCAACCTGATCCGTGAAGGCGTGCCCCCGGAGCACATCGAGGTCACCGGCAACACGGTGATCGACGCCCTGCTGTGGATGCGCGACAAACTGCAGCGCGAAAATTGGCGCCCGGCCGCCGAATCGCCGCTGAATGTACTGCGCGATGATCAGCGCATGGTGCTGATCACCGGCCATCGTCGAGAAAACTTCGGCAGCGGCTTCGAGCGTATCTGCCTGGCCCTGGCCGAACTCGCCCTGCGCTACCCGGACGTACAGTTCCTGTACCCGGTGCACCTCAACCCACAGGTGCAGCATGCCGTGTACAGCGTGCTGTCCGGCCGCGAGAACATCCACCTGGTCGCCCCCCAGGACTATCCGCACTTCGTCTGGCTGATGAACCGAGCCCACCTGATCCTCACCGACTCCGGCGGTGTGCAGGAAGAAGCCCCCGCCCTGGGCAAGCCGGTGCTGGTACTGCGCAAGGTCACCGAGCGCCCCGCCGTGCTCAAGGGCGGCACGGTGAAGCTGGTCGGCACCCTGACCGAACGCATCGTCCACGAAACCAGCCAACTGCTCGACGACCCCGACGCCTACGCGCGCATGGCCCGGGTCTACACCCCGTTCGGTGACGGCCATGCCAGCGAGCGCATCGCCGAGCGCCTGAGCCGCTGGTTCGCCGAACAACATGCCGCACGGGCCAACGCATGAGCCTGGCTTTCGTCGACTTCCTCACCTACGTGCTGTTCGGCCTGAAGATCGTTGCCATCATCCTGGCCACGCTGATGTTTCTGCTGGGCCTGGACGACCTGTTCATCGACCTGTGCTACTGGGGCCGCACGCTGATCCGGCGCTTTCGCATCTACGACAAGCACGGCAAGGCCGACGAAAAACGCCTGTTCGAGGTGCCGGAAAAGCCCCTGGCGATCATGGTCCCGGCCTGGAACGAAGTTGGCGTGGTCGGCGAGATGGCCCGCCTGGCGGCATCGACCATCGACTACGAGAACTACCAGATCTTCGTCGGCACCTACCCCAACGATCCGCAAACCCAGGCCGACGTCGATGCCGTGTGCCTGCACTACCCCAACGTGCACAAGGTGGTCTGCGCCCGCCCCGGCCCCACCAGCAAGGCCGACTGCCTGAACAACATCATCGACGCCATTCTGCGCTTCCAGCAGGACGCGCGCATCGAGTTCGCCGGCTTCATCCTGCATGACGCCGAAGACGTCATCTCGCCCATGGAACTGCGCCTGTTCAACTACCTGCTGCCGAACAAGGACATGATCCAGATCCCGGTGTACCCCTATGCCCCGGAATGGAAAGGCTTCACCGCCGGGCACTATGTCGACGAGTTCGCCGAGAACCACGGCAAGGACGTGATCGTACGCGAGGCGCTCACCGGCCAGGTGCCCAGCGCCGGCGTGGGCACCTGCTTCAGCCGCCGGGCGATCAGCGCCCTGCTCGAAGACGGCGACGGCATCGCCTTCGACGTGCAATCGCTGACCGAGGACTACGACATCGGTTTCCGGCTCAAGCAAAAGGGCATGAAATGCATCTTCGCCCGCTACTCCATCACCGACCCGGCCCTGGCGCTCAAGCAGGACTGGCGCCCCGGCATGAGCCGCGCGTTCGCCCAGGTGATCTGCGTGCGCGAGCACTTTCCCCGCGACTGGCAGCACGCCATCCGGCAGAAGTCGCGGTGGATCGTCGGCATCGTGTTCCAGGGCACCAGCAACCTCGGCTGGAGCCGCACCGGCGCGCTCAACTACTTCCTCTGGCGCGATCGCCGCGGCCTGTTCGCCTACCTGCTGAGTTTTTTGGTCAACCTGTTGCTGCTGGTGCTGCTGGCCATGTGGCTGGTCACGGTGATCGCGCCGGAGTCGTGGCGTTTCATGTCGATCCTCAGCGATAGCAAGCTGCTCAGCGTGCTGCTTTGGCTCAATGGCCTGCTGCTGGTCAACCGGCTGTTCCAGCGGTTCTGGTTCGTCACCCGCTACTACGGCATCTTCGAGGGGCTGCTGTCGGCGCCACGGATGATGTGGAGCAACTTCGTCAACTTCTTCGCCAACCTGCGCGCCCTGCGCCAGGTGATGGAGATGGGCGACTCACGACGCGTGGCCTGGGACAAGACCACCCATGAGTTCCCTGCCCTCGCCACCCCGGCACGTACGCCGCTGGGGCATCGCCTGATGGAAAAGGGCCTGATCACCGAACAGCAGCTGGAGCAGGCGATTACCAGCCCGGTGCGCCGGCGCCTGGGCCGCGAACTGTTGCTGCGCGGCTGGCTGACCAGCGAACAGTTGGTCCAGACCCTGGCCGAGCAGCTCGACCTGCCGTGGGCGCCCCTCAACCCGTTCAAGATCGACCGGCAACTGATCGACAAGCTGCCGCGCAAGCTCGCCACCCACTACGGCGTGTTACCGGTAGAGGAAGACGGCGACACTCTGGTGCTGGCCAGCGAAAGCCCGGTCAGCCAGGTCTCGCTGGGAGTGATCAGCCGCCAGCTCAAGCGCCCGGTGCGTGCCCGTCTGGCCCCTCAGGGCCGGGTCACGCTCGGCCTGCGCTACCACTACCCGAGCCCCTGGCAGCAGCCCGAGACCCGCGAGATGCTCAAGGTGCTGGAGCGCCACCAGGACGATGCCGAACTGATCGAGAACGTCTGCACCCACCAGGTCATGCTCGGCACCCTGCTGCAAGTACGCGGCATGGTCCCAACCACCCTGTTCAACCAGGCACTGATCGACTTCGACCCCGAACGGCAGAGCCTTGGCGAGCACCTGATCGAGCGCGGGATCATCACCGAGGCCGTTTTGCAGCAGGCGCTCGACGAACAGGCCAGCGAACAGCAGGCCGCCTATGAACTGACCCGGGAGGTGGCATGACGCCGCGTTTTTCCCTGAGCCTGGCCAGCCTGTTGCTGTGCACCTCTGCCCTGGCCGCACCCACGGCGCCGATGAGCGACTTCCAGCGGTTCACCAGCTACCCGTTCATGGAACGTGGCTACCGTGAAGCGCAACGGGACAACTGGGCCGAGGTCGAGCGGCTGACCCGCCACGTGCTCAAGCGCGTGCCCAACAACAACGAGGCCCGCGCCCTGCTGGCCGAGGCCCTTGCCCACCAGCGCCGCTACAAGGAAGCCGAGGCCATCGCCGATGACCTCGACGACAACCCCGAACATGCCAACGCCCTGCTGGAGTTGCGCCTGACCTGGATCGAGCAGGACCCGCCGCCCGCCAGCCAGGTGGAGGGCTGGCTGGCCAGCAGCGACGCCAACCAGCGCATCCGCCTGTGGCAGGCCTACAGCCTGAGCCTGGCCAAGTTCGGTGGCGCACGCCGCGCCCTGGACTGGCTCAACCAGTTGCCGCCACGGGAGGACGGCGCTGTGCTGCGCCTGGCCCGGGGCACGTTCGCCGAACAGTTGCGCAACTGGGGGGAAACCATCGAGCAGTTGCAACCCTTGGCCGCCAAGGGCCAACTGCCACCGGCAGACTGGCAGCGGCTGGCCAATGCCTACATCCAGCAGGTCGACGAACAGGGCCTGACCAAGCTGCTGGCCAGCGCCCCATCACCCCAGGCTGCCACCCAGGCACGCCTGGCCATGGCCGAACGGGCCATCGCCATGGGCCATAACCAGCAAGCCCAACGCTGGTTGCAGAGCCTGCCCGCCGAACAATTGCAGCAGCCCGAACAGCGCCAGCAATTGTGGGAGCTGGCCCGCGCAGGCAACGACGCCGCACTGGTGCGCAACCTGAGCAACCAATTGCAACGCCCCTGCCTGGAAACCGTCGATTGGCTGTCGCGCAAGGACCCGGCGCAGGCTCGCGAGCAGCTGGGCCAATGCCAGGCCAATGACGATGAACGCGCTTACGCCATCCTCAAGCAGCGCTTGTATGGCGACCCGCCCCGCCCACCGCAACCCCACACGCCTGCGCAATGGGAGCAGCGGTACCGCCAGACCGGCGACCTCGCCGCGCTGGAGCAAGCCAGTTTCATGTGGCTGGAGCAAGGCCAGCCCGAGCGCGCCCGGCAACTGCTCGAGCAGGCCTACGACCGCCGCCAGGGCCGCCTCACACCTGCACTGCTGCAACGCCTGGGCAACCTCTACGCCCGCAACGACGGCCCGCTGAACAGCCAACGCATGCTGGCCCTGGTGCCACGGGTGGATGCCGCCACGCGCGCGCAACTGCTCGGCCGCCTGGCCGAGAACGGCCAGTGCGATGCCGTTCGCCGGGCGATCCCGGCCAACCCCAGCGAGGCCGGCCAGTACCGCGCCCTGGGCCGCTGTGCCATGCCCGACCGGCCCGGTGAAGCGGTTGTCTACTACCAGGCCGCCGAGCGCCTGGGCGACACCGGCAGCCGGCTGCCCCTGGCCTACGCCCTGGAGGCCTCGGGGGATTCCCAGGCGGCCCTGGCGATCTGGAACAGCCTGCCGGCCAGTGCCTGGACCGACAACGCCCGCCTCACCGCCGCCCGCAGCGCCCTGAATGCCGGCGACGCCAACGCCGCACGCCGCCATTGGGACGCCGCAGCGCACAACAGCGCCGACGACTGGGCACTAGGTGCTGCCATCGCCCAGCGCCAGGGCGATACCACGCAAGCGCTGGCGTTCCAACGTGAAGCCCTGCGCCACGCGCCCCGCGCCGACCACTACTACGCCGCCGCCAACACTGCCCAGCAGGCCGGCGACAGCGCCCAGAGCACCGCCTGGCTGGCCGAAGCCGTGCGCCTGGCCCCGGACCAACCGCGCTACCGCGCCGACTACGGCATGCGCCTGGCCGGTTCCGCGGACAAACAGCAACGCCGCCAGGCGATCCCCTACCTGGAACGCGCCACCCGCGATTTCCCCGAGGACTACCGCCTGGGCGAAACCCTGGCCCTGCGCTATGACGAAGCCGAGGACAGTGCCTCGGCCCGCCGCGAACTGCGCCGGGTGCTGGACGTCGAGCAGAACCTGGTCGACGGCGACGACGAGTACGGCAGCCTGGAGGCACGCAAGTACCGCCAACGCCGCGCCCACGAAACCCTGTCACGCCGCGACAGCATCACCCTGGCCAGTACCTGGTCGCCCGCCGGCACCTCGACCAACGACAAGTTCCTCGACAACGGCCAGCGCAGCGGCAGTTCGCGTCGCGCCCAGTCGCAGAACGTGCAACTGGCCATGTGGGACCACGCCCTGGGCGAGGAGCCCAGCCGCAACGGCAGCACTCTGTCGGTGTATGGCCGGGTGCTGTTCGGCGGCCAGAGTCGCACCGACTACGCGCAAAGCATGGGCACCGGCGTGGGCCTGCGTTACAAGCCGCTGGGCCAGGCCAACCTCAACCTATACGCCGAGCTTTATCACCAGCGCCAGATCGACAGCGACCACTACAACGGCCTGAGCCTGGGCGAGCTGCTCAGCCCGGCCAAGGTCGGCGGCAACTGGGGCGACCTGCGCCACCACGCCGAATCGAGCAACGACCTGCTGCTGCGAGCCACTGCGTCGTTCCTCGACCAGGGCCGCTACCGCAACGACTGGCGCATCGACGAGGACGACTGGGACGAGCGCTTCCTCTACCTCGACGCCGCCTGGTGGACCCGCGCAGGCGACCACGCCTGGCTGTCGCGCTTCCAGCAAGGGCATGCCTGGAAGCTGCGCGGTGACTCGCCGCAGACCATCATGCCCTACGGCTTCCTTGAGTTTTCCAGCCAGGACCCGAGCAACGACTGGCGCCAGGATGCCCGCACCGGCGTGGGCGTGCGCTGGCAATGGTGGTTCGACGATGACCGCTATAACGCCTACCGAGGCTCCGTCAAGGTCCGTGCCGAGTACCAGCAGTCGCTGGGGGGCAACCTCTATGAGCGGGCCAACGGTGTGCTGCTGGGTGTGGAGATGAACTTCTGATGCGTACGCTGCTGCTGGCCTGCCTGCTTGCCCTGTGCCTGCCCGCGCAAGCCGACCAGCGCCTGTTCTACCAGCCGCTCAACCGCGATGCCACGGTCACGCCAGCTCAATGGCAGCAGCTATGGCACGCCACCGTGGCCCAGGGCGGCAAGACCCTGATCGTGCAATGGAGCGCCTACGGCGACAGCGATTTCGGCGGTGCCGACGGCTGGCTCGCCGCCAGCCTGCGTGAAGCCCATGCCCAAGGGCTGGAGCTGGTGCTGGGGCTCTACATGGACCCGGCCTACTACCAGCGCCTGGAGCAACTGGATGGTGAAGGCCTGAACAACTACTTCAAGGCTCAACTGGGCCGTTCACTCAGCCACTATCAGCACCTGCGCGACAGCTGGCAGTTGCCGGTAAAGGGTTGGTACCTGCCGATGGAACTCGACGACCTGCACTTTCGCGACCCCGAGCGTCGGCAAGCGCTGCAGGTACAGCTTCAGGCCTTCAACCGCCAGTTGGACAAACCGCTGCATATCAGTGCCTTCAGTGCCGGGCAGTTGTCGCCGAGCGTCAATGGCGCCTGGTTGGACCAGTTGGCGGGCCTGGGCCTGACGGTCTGGTGGCAGGATGGCGCGGGGACGGGACGGCTGGCGCCCATGGTGCGCCTGGGGTATGAGCAGGCGCTGCCGTGCCGGGTGGGGGTGGTGCGCGAAGCCTTTCGCCAGGTCAGCACGCCAGGGCAAGCATTTCGCGCCGAGCCCGCGCAGCCCATGTTGACCGGGGGATGCCATGCCGAAGCGGTGTTTGCCTTGCGTTACAGGCCGTGGGCTAAAGGCGTGCTGTCGCAAGATTGAACCATGCCATTTGAAGAGGGTGTCTTCGCGGGGCAAGCCCGCTCCCACGCTGAAGAACTGCGCCAGCCCAGCTTATTGGTGCAGTCCATCAGCGTGGGAGCGGGCTTGCCCCGCGAGAGGCCCGAGACAACAACACATCAACTGCTGGCAACCCTGAACATGTACAAAACCCTCGAAGCCCACATCCGCCAGCAGGTCGCCCCGGCCGCCCTGCGCGCCGAGTTCCGCCAGCACGAATACGAGGCCATGCACCGCTTCTGCCTGCTGATCTTCTGCGTCGGCATCTCCATCTGGCTGGTCTTCGACCTGATCATCAGCTACCTAGGCGGCCAGGGCTTCACTTGGATTTCCGGCGCCTTCATCGCCGCGCTGTGCAGCCTCACCGTGGTGCTCGGCTTCACCCGCAAGAGCCGCCATTTCGACGTGCTGCACCTGCTGTTTCTCGGCGTGCTCACCTTGGGCATGCGCCTGGTGATCGACGGCATCCCCATCGCCCTGCGTCCGGTCTGGCTGATCCTGGTGGTCGCCACCGTGCTCTATACCGTGTCGGTCCTGCCGATACGGCGCTGGTCGTTCTTCACCGCCATGGCCATCACCTGGCTGATACTCAACCCCTTCTACCACACCCACATCCAGGTCCTGGAGCTCGAAGGCGCCATGCTGCTGAGCTACGCGGTATGCCTCAGCGGCCTGGTGATCTACAGCTACCTGCGCATCCGCCAGGCCAAGCTGCACAACTTCTACCTGTCCAAGGTGCTGCTCGACCAGGCCTATGTGGATGTGCTCACCGAAATCCCCAACCGCCGCTCGTTCATGGCCAAGGCCGAACGCCAGCTGCAGCTGGCCGGCCCCGGGCAGTACCTGGCGATGATCGACATCGACAACTTCAAGAAGGTCAACGACCAGTTCGGCCATGACATCGGCGACGAGGTGCTCAAACGCGTGGCCAGGCATATCCGCGCCTCGATGGGCGCCTTCGAGTTCGCCCGCCTGGGCGGCGAGGAATTCGCCATTTTCTTCCAGGGGCTGGACCAGCAGGCCGCCGAGCAGCAGGTGATCGCCCTGTGCCGCCGGGTGCGCGAAGACAGCGCCGAGTACCCGGTGACCATCAGCATCGGCCTGACCGCGGTGGCCAGTGGCGACACCCTGACCATGGCGCTGATCCGCGCGGACCAGGCGTTGTACGCGGCCAAGCACAGCGGCAAGGATAGGTTCGTATTGTGGACACGACAGTTGGTGGCGAACTGAACCGCCATCGCGGGGCAAGCCCGCTCCCACGATGTTGGACTACCCCCAAGAAACTGGACATCAATCCAACCTAGAACTGTCCAACTTTTGGGGGGCAGTCCACTGTTTGCGTGGGAGCGGGCTTGCCCCGCGATGGGCAGCATCACCCCGCCGGCAATCGAATCCTGAACTGCGCCCCACCCAGCGCCGACTGCGCCACGGTCAAGGTCCCGCCCTGCCCCTCGATGGCTCGCCGGCTGATCGCCAGCCCCAGCCCGAACCCGCCGGTATTGCGATCACGGCTACGGTCCAGGCGGTAGAACGGCTGGAAGATCCGCTCGCGCTCCTCCACCGGGATGCCAATGCCGTCATCTTCCACCGTCAGCAGGCAGGCGCCGTCGTCTTCCAGGCGCAGGCGCAGCAGCAGGCTCTCGTCGCAATAGCGCATGGCATTGCGCACCAGGTTCTGTACCGCGCGGGCGGTCAGCCTGGGGTCGAGCACGAAGCGCGGCAAGTCGCCCTCGCAGCGCACTTCCCACTGGATCCCCCGGCCATCGAGCTCCTCGGCAAAACTGCCGAGCACGCTGTCGACCAGCTCCAGCAGCGACACCTCGACCCGCTCGCGGGCCTGGTTGGCATTCTCCAGGCGGCTGTAGGACAGCAGCTCCAGCACCAGTTCATCCAGCTCGCGCACATGGCCGACCAACTCCAGCAGGCGCTTGCGGCTGGCCGGCGGCACTTCGTCGTACAGCAGCACCAGGCCGAAGTCGAGCCGCGTCAGCGGTGTGCGCAACTCATGGGACACGGCATTGAGTAGCTCGCGCTGCTGATTGAGGTGGCGCTCCAGGTCGCCGGCCATGGTGTCGAACACCCCGGCCAGCTCGCCGATGTTCGAGCGCGGCGGGATGTGCGTGCGCTCGGCCAGGTCGCCCTGGCCCAGGCGCCTCGCGGTCTCCTTCAGCCGCTCCAGGTCACGCCAGTGCGGCCATACCCACAGCAGCAGGCAACCGAGCATGGCGGCGCCGATCAGCACCGTCACGCCCCACGACAGCACGTTGATGTCCAGCGGGTCGGGCGGTGAGTGCAGGCGCACCAGCCACTGCTTGTCCAAGGGGGCCAGCACCGTTTCGTAGTAACCCCAGTCGGCGATCCGCACCGCGTGCTGGCCGTGCTCCAGGCGGGCCCGCTCTTCCTGGTCGAGGTCGGCCTGGTCCATCGTCAGCAGCTGCACCTCCAGCGGCGCAAAGGCCTTGGCCAACTCCTGCTCCACTGCAGGCCATTGCTCGCGCGGGGCTTGCTGGAACTGGCGCACGATCAACGACTGCACGCCCTTGGCCTGGTCCAGGTTGTAGGCCATGAAGCGCTCGTGGAAGGCGCCGACAATGGCATCGGGGATCAGCAGCAAGGCGCCGGCATAGGCGGCGATGATCACCAGGTACAGGCGCACCAGGATCTTCAGCATGGCGTATCAGTACTCCCACTCGACGCGGCTGAACAGGTAGCCCTTGCCCCACACGGTCTTGATCTTGCGCGCTTCGCCAGCGCTGTCGTCGAACTTGCGGCGCAGCTTGGAGATGGCCACGTCCACCGAACGGTCGGTGCCGTTGAACTCGATGCCGCGCAGCTGCTGCAGGATGCGGTCGCGGCTGAGCACCTCGCCGGCGTTGCGCGCCAGCACCACCAGCAGGTTGTACTCGCCGCTGGACAGTTCCACCTCTTCGCCACGCCAGCTGACCGTGCGCTCGGCCAGGTCGATGTGCAGGCCGCCGATGAGGATCTGCTCGCTGTCCAGGCGTGGCTCGTGGATGCTGCTGCGGCGCAGCAGGGTGCGCACCCGGGCCAGCAGCACGCGGGGCTCGCAGGGTTTTGTCACGTAATCGTCGGCGCCCATCTCCAGGCCCAGCACCTGGTCGTGGCTGTCGTCGCGGGCCGTCAGCATGAGGATCGGCAGGCTCTGCGACTCCTGGCGCAGCAGGCGGCACACCTGCAGGCCATCGAGGCCCGGCAGCATCAAGTCGAGGATCACCAGGTCCGGCTTGAGCTGGCGGAACGCATCCAGCACATGGTCGCCACGGGCGATCACCCGGACATGGAAGTCGTTGCGTTGCAGGTAGCTGGCGATCAGCTCGGACAGTGCGCTGTCGTCCTCGACCAGGAGAAGGTTGGGCATAAAGGGCTTTGACGAAGGAGTGAAGAGAGGCAGGATATCGAATCCTGCGCCGGGTGCCGCCGCTGCTTCACACTTTTTCACATACAGCCTACAGAGCTTAACAGCGCGCCCGCGAACGCTTGCCTTAGCATAGGCCCGATCAACCCTGGAAGATCCGTATGTCCATTTTGAGCACTTCGCGCCTGCGCCCCTTGGCGCTATTGGCGCTGTTAACCCTCTCGCTTGCCGGTTGCGATGACGCTGCCGAGCAGGAAGACCAAGCGCCCGTGTCGCAAGTGCGGGTAGAAACCCTGCAGTTGCAGGCGCTGGCCATCAGCAGCGAACTCAGCGGGCGCATCCTCGCCCCGCGCACCGCCGAGGTGCGCGCCCGGGTAGCCGGGGTGGTGCTCAAGCGGGTGTACCGCGAAGGCAGCGACGTCAAGCAGGGCGATGTCCTGTTCCTGATCGACCCGGCGCCGTTCAAGGCCGACCTCGACAGCGCCCGCGCTACCCTGGCCAAGGCCGAGGCCACGGTTTACCAGGCCCGCCTGCAAGAGCAGCGCTATCGCCAACTGGTCGACGACAAGGCGGTCAGCCGCCAGGAGTACGACAATGCCCGCGCCAGCTTCCTGCAGGCCGACGCCGCGGTGGCCGAAGCCAAGGCCGCCCTCGAGCGCGCCCGCCTCAACCTCGGCTACGCCACCGTTACTGCGCCGATCGCCGGGCGCATCGGCCGCGCACTGGTGACCGAAGGCGCACTGGTCGGCCAGAACGAGACCACGCCGCTGGCGACCATCCAGCAGCTGAACCCGATCCACGCCGACGTCACCCAATCTACCCGCGAGCTCAATGCCCTGCGCCGCGCGCTGCGGGCCGGCGAGCTGCAGCAGGTCGGCCAGGGCCAGGTCAAGGCCACCTTGATTCAGGACGATGGCAGCGCCTACCCGCTGCCCGGCAAGCTGCTGTTCTCCGACCTCAGCGTGGACCCGAGCACCAACCAGA
The DNA here is from genome assembly GCF_049310485.1 of Pseudomonas sp. GZD-209. Taxonomy (NCBI): domain Bacteria; kingdom Pseudomonadati; phylum Pseudomonadota; class Gammaproteobacteria; order Pseudomonadales; family Pseudomonadaceae; genus Pseudomonas; species Pseudomonas sp. GZD-209. Next base: position 107,115 of record NZ_JBMOWQ010000003.1, on the reverse strand, counting down.
TCACCCTGCGCAGCGAGTTCCCCAACCCCGACCTCGACCTGTTGCCCGGCAGCTACGTGCGCGTGCGCCTGGACCAGGCCGTGCAACCCCAGGGCATCAGCGTGCCGCAACGGGCGATCCTGCGTGACAGCGCCGGCGTTCCCAAGGTGCTGGTGGTCGACCAACAGGACCGTATCAGCGAGCGCCAGGTGCAACTGGGCAGCGCCCAGGGCGACCGCTGGATCGTCAACGACGGCCTCAAGCCGGGCGAACGCGTCGTGGTCGAAGGCCTGCAGCACGTCAAGGCCGGTGACCAGGTGCAGGTCGACGAACAACCGGACGCACTCCCCATCGTCCAGCACAACGGCCAGTGAGGGCCTGATCCATGCCGCAGTTCTTCATTGACCGCCCGGTCTTCGCCTGGGTGGTCGCGCTGTTCATCCTGCTGCTCGGCGGCCTGGCCCTGCCGCAGTTGCCGGTGGCCCAGTACCCCGATGTGGCGCCGCCGCAGGTGGAAATCTACGCCGTGTACCCGGGCGCCTCGGCGGCGACCATGGACGAAAGCGTGGTCAGCATCATCGAGCAGGAGCTCAATGGCGCCGACAGCCTGTTGTATTTCGCCTCGCAAAGCAGCCTGGGCAGCGCCACCATCACCGCCAGTTTCCAGCCCGGCACCAACCCCGACCTTGCCCAGGTGGACGTGCAGAACCGCCTCAAGGTGATCGAGTCGCGCCTGCCGCGCCCGGTCACCCAGCAGGGCCTGCAGGTGGAAAAGGTGTCCACCGGTTTCCTGCTGCTGGCCACCCTCACCTCCGAGGACGGCAGCCTCGACGAGATCGCCCTGTCGGATATCCTCGCGCGCAACGTGATGAACGAGATTCGCCGGGTCAAGGGCGTGGGCAAGGCGCAGCTGTATGGCTCGGAACGGGCCATGCGGATCTGGATCGACCCGGCCAAGCTGGTCGGTTTCAGCCTCACGCCCAACGATGTGGCCGAGGCCATAGCCGCGCAGAACGCCCAGGTGGCGCCGGGCAGCATCGGCGACCTGCCCACCCGGCCGACCCAGGAAATCACCGCCAACGTGCTGGTCAAGGGCCAGTTGAGCACCCCCGAAGAGTTCGCCGCCATCGTGCTGCGGGCCAACCGCGATGGCTCGGCGGTGACCGTCGGCGATGTTGCCCGGGTCGAGATCGGCGCCCAGGAATACCAGTACGGCACCCGCCTCAATGGCAAGGCCACCAGCGCCTTCAGCGTCAAGCTGGCGCCAGGCGCCAACGCCATGGAAACCGCCACCCTGGTCAAGCAGAAGCTCGATGAGCTGTCGCGCTACTTCCCGGCCGGGGTGAAATACGACATCCCCTACGACACCTCGCCGTTCGTCAAAGTGTCGATCAAGCAAGTGATCAACACCCTGGTCGAGGCCATGGTGCTGGTGTTCGCGGTGATGTTCCTGTTCCTGCAGAACTTGCGCTACACCCTGATCCCGACACTGGTGGTGCCGGTGGCGCTGATGGGCACCTTCGCGGTGATGAACGCACTGGGCTTCTCGGTCAACGTGCTGACCCTGTTCGGCATGGTGCTGGCCATCGGCATCCTGGTGGACGACGCCATCGTGGTGGTGGAGAACGTCGAGCGGATCATGGCCGAAGAAGGCCTGCCGCCCAGGGAGGCCACGCGCAAGGCCATGGGCCAGATCAGCGGCGCCATCGTCGGCATCACCCTGGTGCTGGTGGCGGTGTTCCTGCCGATGGCCTTCATGAAAGGCTCGGTGGGGGTCATCTACCAGCAGTTCTCGGTGTCGATGGCGGTGTCGATCCTGTTCTCGGCGTTCCTCGCCCTGAGCCTCACCCCGGCGCTGTGCGCCACCCTGCTCAAGCCCATCGGCAAAGGCGAGCACCACCAACGCAAAGGCTTCTTCGGCTGGTTCAACCGCCGTTTCGACGGCATGAGCAACGGCTACCAGCGCTGGGTCACCCACGCCCTGGCGCGCAGCGGCCGCTACCTGCTGGTGTATGCCGCGCTGGTGGGGGTGCTGGTGTATGGCTTCAGCCAGTTGCCCAGTGCGTTCCTGCCCACCGAAGACCAGGGCTACACCATCACCGATATCCAGCTGCCGCCGGGCGCCAGCCAGGCGCGCACCATCGAAGTGGCGCGGCAGATCGAGGCGCACAACGCCGAAGAGCCGGGCGTGGCCAACACCACGCTGATCCTGGGCTTCAGTTTCTCGGGTAGCGGGCAGAACGCGGCGCTGGCCTTCACCACGCTCAAGGACTGGTCCGAGCGCGGCAGCGACGACAGCGCTCAGTCCATCGCCGACCGCGCGACCATGGCCTTCAGCCAGCTCAAGGACGCCATCGCCTACTCGGTGCTGCCACCGCCGGTCGACGGCCTGGGTGAGTCGAGCGGCTTCGAGTTCCGCCTGCAAGACCGCGGCGGCATGGGCTACAGCGAACTGATGCAGGCCCGCGACCAACTGCTGGAACAGGCGCGCAAGAGCAAGCTGCTGGTCAACGTGCGCGAAGCCTCGCTGGCCGAAAGCCCGCAGGTGGCGCTGGAAGTGGACCGCCGCCAGGCCAACGCGCTGGGCGTGTCGTTCGCCGCCATCGGCGAGGTACTCAACACCGCAGTGGGCTCCAACTACGTCAACGACTTCCCCAACCAGGGCCGCATGCAGCGGGTGGTGGTGCAGGCCGAAGGCGACCAGCGCAGCCAGGTCGAGGACCTGCTGAAGATCCATGTGCGCAACAACAGCGACAAGATGGTGCCCTTGGGCGCCTTCGTCACCGCCCACTGGCAGAGCGGCCCGGTGCAGCTGACCCGCTACAACGGCTACCCGGCGGTGTCGATCTCCGGTGAACCGGCGCCCGGCTACAGCTCGGGTGACGCCATGGCCGAGATCGAGCGCCTGGTGGCGCAACTGCCTGCCGGCGCAGGCCTTGAGTGGACCGGCCTGTCGCTGCAGGAGCGGCTGTCCGGCAGCCAGGCACCGCTGCTGATGGCGCTGTCGCTGCTGGTGGTGTTCCTGTGCCTGGCGGCGCTGTACGAAAGCTGGTCGATCCCCACCGCGGTGCTGCTGGTGGTGCCGCTGGGCGTGCTCGGCGCGGTATTGGCGGTGACCCTGCGCGGCCTGCCCAACGACGTGTTCTTCAAGGTCGGCCTGATCACCCTGATCGGCCTGTCGGCGAAGAACGCCATCCTGATCATCGAGTTCGCCAAGGAACTGGTCGACCAGGGCGTCGATGCCACCCAAGCCGCGATCCAGGCCGCCCGCCTGCGCCTGCGGCCGATCGTGATGACCTCGTTGGCGTTCATCCTCGGCGTGGTGCCCTTGGCCATCGCCAGCGGCGCCAGCTCGGCCAGCCAGCAGGCGATCGGCACCGGGGTGATCGGCGGCATGCTCAGCGCCACGTTCGCCGTGGTGTTCGTGCCGGTGTTCTTCGTGGTGGTGATGCGCCTGGCCGGGCGTGACCGGGCCAGGGAGAGCAAGCCAGTGGCCAGCGAAAGCTGACTGGACAAGCCCCTGGGTTGAATGAGAGGGTTCCCGGCATTGACTGCCCGGAACCCTTTTTCATGCCCGCTGCCCTGCCCCCCTGCTCGATCCTCATCCTCGCCGGCGGCCGTGGCCAGCGCATGGGCGGCCGCGACAAAGGCCTGGTGCCGTGGCGCGGCGAGCCGCTGGTGGCCCATGTGCAACGTGTGGTGCGTGGGTTGTCCGACGATGTGGTGATTTCCTGCAACCGCAACCAGGAGCTGTATCGGCCCTATGCTGATCAACTGGTTGGCGATGCCGAGGCCGACTTCCCTGGGCCGCTGGCCGGGGTGATTGCCGGGTTGGCGGTGGCCAGGCATGAATGGGTGGTGCTGCTGGCGTGCGATGCGCCCTTGGTTGATCAGGTGCTGATAGAGGACCTGCTGAAGCTGGCTGTAGAGCACGACAGTGCGGCGATGGTCCGTCAGGGGGGGTATTGGCAGCCGATGTTCAGTGTGCTGCCGCGGCGGGTGCTGCCGGTGCTGGAGCAGGCTTGGGCGGCGGGTGAGCGGAGTTTGCAGAAGGCGCTGTTGGTTGAGGCTGTGCAGGGGCTGGAATGTGCGGCAGGTGATCAGCGGCTGAGCAATTTCAATAGTCCTGAGTTTTTGCGGTGAAGTGATTGGGTTGATCGCCTTGGGGTCGCATTTGGGCGAACAGGTGCAAGGCGATAGATTTGCAGTGCCTATGAGATCGAGCGCCGCCCGCGCGGCGCATCGCGGGACAAGCCCGCTCCCACATTTGTTTCGGGCCAGTCTTTCCTGTGCCATTACCTGGTCCGCCTTGTTGGTACGACGCGGTTTTGGCGTGGTCGCTAATGCTGCTCCACATGACTCAAGACATGCACCAAGGCAGGCGCCGATACTTTCACAGAAATAATTGGCCCGAAACAGATGTGGGAGCGGGCTTGTCCCGCGATGCGCCGCGCGGGCGGCGCTCGATCTCATAGGCGCTGCAAAAACACCGGCGAGCACCCAGTGGCCATTACCCAATACCCCGCCCTGTTTCCATCGAACCACCTCAACGCGCAAGCTCCCCGATACTGATCTCACGCATCCGAAACTTCTGCACCTTCCCCGTCACCGTCATCGGGAACTCATCAACAAACCGGAAGTGCCTCGGCACCTTGAAATGCGCTATCCGCGCCCTCGCCCACTCACGCAGCTCGTCCTCGCTGGCGCCGTGCCCTGGGTGGAAGCGAATCCAGGCGACAATCTCCTCGCCATACTTGCTGCACGGAACACCGATCACCTGCACATCAGCCACCGCCGGGTGGGTAAAGAAGAACTCCTCCAGCTCGCGCGGGTAGATGTTCTCGCCGCCCCTGATGATCATGTCCTTGCTGCGCCCGACGATGCGCACATAGCCCTGCTCGTCCATCACCGCCAGATCGCCAGTGTGCATCCAGCCCTCGCCATCGATACTTTCGGCACTGGCCTTGGGGTTGTTCCAGTAGCCGAGCATCACGCTGTAGCCACGGGTGCACAGCTCGCCGATCTCGCCGCGCGGCAGCGTGTTGCCCTCAGCGTCGACAATCTTGTTCTCCAGCCGTGGCTGGGTGCGGCCGACACTGGTCACCCGGCGCTCAAGATCATCATCGGCGCCGGTCTGCAGCGACACCGGGCTGGTCTCGGTCATGCCGTAGGCAATCTGCACTTCACCCATGTGCATCTCGCCGATCACCCGGCGCATCACCTCGATCGGGCAGGTGGCGCCGGCCATGATCCCGGTGCGCAGGCTGGACAGGTCGAACTCGCCCCGGCGTGGGTGATCCAGCTCGGCGATGAACATGGTCGGCACGCCGTAGAGTGCGGTGGCGCGCTCTTCGGTCACGGCCTGCAGGGTCAGCAGCGGGTCGAAGGCGTCGTTGGGGTAGATCAGCGTGGCGCCGTGGGTCATGCAGCCGAGGTTGGCCATGACCATGCCGAAGCAGTGGTACAGCGGCACCGGTACCACCAGGCGGTCGTGCTCGGTGAGGCCGAGGCTTTCGCCGACCATGTAGCCGTTGTTGAGGATGTTGTGGTGGCTGAGGGTGGCGCCCTTGGGGAAACCGGTAGTGCCGGAGGTGTACTGGATGTTGATGGGGTCGTCCGGGCGCAGGCTGGCCTGACGGGCGGCCAGTTGCTCGCTGCCGACCTCCCCGGCCCTGGCCTGCAAGGCCGGCCACGGCAGAAAACCTGCTGGCGGCGCGCTGGCCAGGCTGATCACGCCACGCAGCTCGGGCAGGCGCTCGCAGGCCAGAGCACCGGGCTGGCTATCGCCCAGGCCGGGCACCAGCCCGAGCAGCATCGCGTGGTAATCGGAGGTCTTGAAGGCATCGGCGCAGATCACCCACCGGCAGCCGGACTGGCCCAGGGCGTAGTCCAGCTCGCTGCTGCGGTAGGCCGGGTTGATGTTGACCAGGATCGCGCCGACCTTGGCGCTGGCGAACTGGGTGATGCACCACTCGGCGCAGTTGGGCGCCCAGATGCCCAGGCGCTCGCCCGCCTGCACACCAAGGGCCATCAGTGCCCGGGCGTGCTGGTCGACCGCTGCGGCCAGTTGCCGCCAGGTGTAGCGCAGCTGCTGGTGACGGACGATCAGGGCCTCGCGGTCGGGGAAACGGGCGACGGTGGCGTCGAAGGCGTCGCCGATGCAGTGGTTGAGCAAGGGTTTGTCGGGGTTGCCTTGGGAATAGCTTGGCTGGGTCATGGGTATCTCTTGTAGTTCTGGTCTACCTGAACCATCGCCATCGCGGGGTAAGCCCGCTCCCACAGGGATCGCGCCAGCCCTTTGAATTGTGAGCAAGACAGTTGCTCCCACGTGGGAGCGGGCTTGCCCCGCGATGGGGTTACCTGACGAACACCTGCGGCGTGGTGGTCGACATGTCACCGCCTGGCAGCTTGATGTTCTTCACCTTCTCCAGCGTATTCGGGTCGAACACCGCCAGGTCATTGAAGGTGCCGCCCAGGTACAGCTTGTCGCCCGCCTTGTCGAAGGTCACGCAGTAGTAGGTATGTTCCAGATTGGCGGCCTTGACCAGCTTCTTCTGCTTGATGTCGTAGCGCGCCAGGCGGTTGAGCACGCCGTACATCTGGTTACCATCCTTCGGCGAGCGCAGGCCGGTGAAATACAGCTCGGTCAGCTCGGCGAATTCCTCGGTGTGGGCCTTGCCGGTCTTCAGGTCAATGCTCAGGTAGCCGTACAGCGGCTCGGCGGTGGCCGGGTCCTGCTTGGCATCCTTGAACTTGGCAATGGTGTAGAGCATCGAGAACTCATGCCGCGAGCTCTGGTGCGGCCAGAAGTACAGCACGTCAGGTGCGCTGTAGCCGGGGCGGTTCCAGTTGCGCAGCGGCAAGGCGACGGTGTATTTGCCGGTCTTCACGTCCATCTTGTAGATGTCCGGCCCGGCCACGTACAGGCTGCCGTCGTCGGCGGCGCGCATCAGGTACACCTGGCGCGGCATCGGGAAGGTTCGCACCGGCTTGGCGTCCAGCCCGTCACTGGTGCGGAACACCTCCAGGCGCGGCGGCTTGACCACGTAATGGTCGTTCAGGCGCTGGCTGGGGTTGACCGTGGCATAGACTTCCTTGCCGTCGGGGCTGATGGCGAAGGAGTACATGGCCTTGCCCACCTCGCCCGGCACGCTGGACAGGTTGGCGTGGAAGGTGGTCTTGCAGCTGTCCAGGTCGATGCCATAGATATCGGCAAAGTGGTTGTTGAGCACGTAGGCGGTGCGGTTGTCCGGCGCCATCATCGCCGTGCCCGGGCCAAACGAATCGGGCATGCGGCAGGTCTTGTACAGGGTGTCGCTGGCCACCTCGACCACATGCAGGTTGTTCGGGTAGTTGGTGGCGATCAGGTATTCGTGGCCGGCCTGCAGGGCTTTGCCTGCATCGTCGGCCTGGGCCGCCCAGGCGCAGGCCGTAGCGGCGACGCTAAGCGCGAGTTGCGCGCAGAATCCAGGTTTCATGCGGTTTCCCCTTGTCGTTCTATTTGTCTTTCGGGAATACGGTGCCGAGGTTGCGCCAGTCTTCGGCGGAGTTGGTCGCCTGGGCGTTCCAGTCCTGGTAGGTGCTCATCATGTCCGGCACCTGGGCCGGCCACCAGCAAGGGTCGGAACAGCCATACAGGTCGGCCTCCATCGGCTGGCACAGCGAGCTGACGCCACCAAAGGCGTCCACCTCCCAACCCGGGTCGGTGGTGGCGGTGCAGCCGGCCACGGCGCTCATCGCCAGCACTTCTTCGACGCGGTCCTCTGCGGCAGCCTGCTCAAGGATGCGCGCCTTGTTGTTCAGCGGTTTGAGGTGCTTCATGTCAGTGCGCCTTCCTGGGGGTGATGTAGCGATCGATGAAGGCCGGGTTGGCGGCCATGATGCGGCTGTAGACCTCGATGCCGAAGTCGACCCAGTCGCGCATCAGTTCGCAGTAGTGGTAGGTCGGGTGCTGCGGGTCGCCGTAGCGGGCGTAGCTTTCGTGATAGCAGCCGCCGGAGCACAGGTTGCGGATGCGGCAGCTGTCGCAGCCGGTGCCACTGCGGTCCAGGCGCTGCGACAGGAAGTCGTTGAGCTGTGCCTGCTTCACGCCCTGGTGCACGTTGCCGAAGGTCGGCAGGCTGGAGCCGGTGAAGCGGTGGCACAGGTTCAGCTCGCCCTGGTGGTCCACTGCCAGCATCTTCAGCCCGGCACCGCACGGCAGGGCCTTCTTGTGGCCCTCGTGGATGTCGGTGATCAACTGGTGCAAGTTGGAGAAGCCGATGTTGCGGTGCTCCAGCGCCGCCTCCAGGTAGCGCCGGCCGAGGGCCTTCATGTTGTCGAACACCTGCACCAGCTCTTCGCCAGTGAGGTTGAAGTCAGCCATGTCACCGGAGGTCACCGGGGCGAAGCCCACCTCGGCAAAGCCCATCTCGTTGAACAGGTGGTTCCAGATGGTCTCCACATCGGTGATGCCACGGGTCAAGGTCACGCGGGCCCCCACCGGCCGGCTGTCATAGCGCGACAGCAGCATGTCGGCCTTGCGCCGCACCACGTCGTAGGTGCCCTGCCCGCCCACGGTGATGCGGTTGCGGTCGTGCACGGTCTTGGGCCCGTCGATGCTGATGGACAGCCCGAAACGGTGGGCGTTGAGCCAGTCGACGATCTCTTCGGTGAGCAGCGTGGCGTTGGTGGTCATGATGAACTCCACCTGTTTGCCGGCCTCGGCGAAACGCCGCTCGCAGTAAGCCACCATATGCTCGATCAGCGGCCGGTTGGACAACGGTTCGCCGCCGAAGAACACCACGCTGTAGCGGGTTTCGTCGGGCGACTCCTTGAGCAGCATCTCCACCGAGGCCTCGGCGGTGGCGGTGCTCATCTTCTTGCCGGCCGAAGGCTTGTCGAGGTCTTCCTTGTAGCAATAGGTGCAGCTGAGGTTGCAACCGGTGTTGACGTTGAGCACCACGGTGTTGAGCGCCGTGCGCTCGACCTGCTTGAGGGCGATCTCCGGGGTCAGCGGCGAGCCGTCGCTGACCACTTCCAGGGCGATCAGCTCGAGCAGGGTTTCCTGTATGTCCTGCCCGTCGAACTGCTGGCCGAGCTGCTGCATCAACTCCTCGGCAGAGCAGCCTTGGCGGCGCAGGGTGTCGATGATGCCGCCGGTCACCGCATCGGTGGCGAACAGCGAACTGCTGGGGATATGGAACAGCATGCGGTCGGCATCCACCTGCACTTCGTGCAGGTTGCGTTCGACCAGGTTCAGTAGTGCGCCCATGGCGACCTCCCGATAATCGATTCGTCAGGTGTTTACGCGCTTCGCCTCTGCCCTCAAGGCAGCGGCGGGTTGTTCCAGCGCTGCACGGTGACGATCATGTGGCCCTCGCCGGTCTGGCCGCCGTCCGCCAGGGTGGCGATCACCTTCAAGTTGCCGGCGTTGTTGGTCATCATCTTGCGTTCAGGGTTGGGCCCTGCACCGCCAGGTACGAACACGCCGTCGGCCTGCATCTGCCCGGCGAACTTGACGTCTTCGTCCTCGACCGCCCGCTCGTTGAACGGCTCGACTTTCCAGGTGGCCGGCAGGTAGCCGATGCGCAGCGGCTGGCCGCTGGCGTCCTTGCCCCAGGCCTCGGCCTCGAAACGGCCCTGGACCTTGGGCACCGAAGCGCCGTTTTCGCCGATGCGGGCGATGGAGAACGCCGGCACCACCTTGACCTCGTCGACCTTGTCGTACACCGCCAGTTGCAGGCCCTTGAGCGCGCCCACCGACACCTCGCGCTGGCCGGCGGCGGCATCCTTGGCGGCACGCGCCTTGACCCGGATCAGCGTCGGGGTCGACTCCAGCACTTCGGTCACGGCCACACCCGCGCCCAAGTCCGGCTTGCCGGACAGGTCGCTGCCCACCAGGGTGATCTCGCTGTCGCTGCCAGCCTTGATGAAGGCCGGCTGCACCGCCAGCAAACGCCCTTGGCCAGCCTTGGCGGCGTTGAAGTCCAGACCGCGCTCGTCATGCTCGGCCTCGAACATGCGGCCCTTCATCTGCCCGTCGATGGCGGCGAACACCTGGCGCAGGTTGGCCTCACCGACCTTGACGTTGCCACGCCACTCGTAGCCGTTGTAGAGGATCGCCGAGCCGCTGCCGTTGAACGGCGTACCGTCGGCATAAGCCCCCTTGACCTCGACCTTGAAGGTGTCGCCCTCGCCTGCGCTGACACTCATCACCCCGCGCACATCGCCCTTGGCGAGCATATGGCCGCTGAACGCCCACTGCCCCACCAGCGCGTCGGCCTTGGGCCGGGCCTTGAGCCATTCGGCCCAGGCCGGGTTGTCGAGGGGGAAGCGCTTGGCCAGGTCCGGCACCATCTGCTTGAGGGCGATGTCCAGCCAGTCGCGGTCGCGGGCCTGGGCCTGGTACTCGAGGGACGGCCACTGGCTCAGGTGGAAGTTGACCAGGTGCTCCCATTCCTGGGCCGGGCGCCGTTGCAACGCAACCCGGGCACCGGAGTGGCAACGCCCGCACATCTGGCTGAGCTGATCGTCGAAGTGCTCGACGGTGTTGAGCCTGCGCTCCATGGCGTAGCGAACGCCGTCGGTCTCGCTGGGTGCCAGGCCCTGCTTGTCGGCCAGGTACTTGACCAGGGTGCGGCGGTCGTCGTCGCTGATCGAAAGGCCGTGCATCACCTGCATGCGGGCGATGCTCATCAGCCAGCCTTCGGGGGTCTTGCGCTGGTGGCTGATACGGCTGTAGCTGTCGTTGCCCTCGGGGATATGGCACCCCATGCACTTGTTCTGCAACAGGCTCGGGCCCTGCTCGGCCGCCATGGCCTGGGCGGACAGCAGTGCGGTGGCGACCAGCGCCAGTGTGCCCGCCTGCCGCCGGAGTCGAGTCGTCTTCAAGGTCAGACCTCCACGGTGTTGTTCTTATCGTTATTGCACGCTTGGGTACTGCGGTGTGCATGTGACAGTTGCGATACAGGAAGTGTGCCAGTTGCAGCAAAAATGTTTTGGATCAGTGAGTTGTCTGGGTTTTGCGGGTATGGACCAGCGATTGGGATTGTAGGTGAACGTCCCATTTCGCGACTGGGTGTTTCACCTTGAGACAACCGCCGGGGGCTGGCAATGCCAGCGCCGCCGTGCGGCCCTTTCGCGGCACAAGGCCGCTCCTGCAGGAGACCGCGATCCTCTGTAGGAGCGGCCTTGTGTCGCGAAAGGGCCGCAAAGCGGCCCCAGCGCCCGTGAATCTGTGTCACATGCCGTCTCACCCGATCTCAATATGCAACAGATCACCCCTGATTCCTTCTACTCCCAATCAGGCAAAAGCCATCGCTAGCTGGGCCTCACCCAGCATCTGAGTCCTTTGGCACGCCCATTGCCCCTGCCCTGCTCACAACCATGACAAGAGGCACCGCCCCATGCATTCCGAACTGCCGATCCTCCCCGCCACACGCGACTTCCTCGCACGCAAGCTCAGGATGCGCATCGGCGCCGACTGGCAGGACGCCGTCAGCGGTCGCACCTTGAGCTTTCGCAACCCGGCCACCGGCGAAGTCCTTGGCGAGGTGCCCGCAGCCGAACCGGAAGATGTCGACCGCGCCGTGCGCGCCGCGCGCCAGGCCTTCGACGATTCGGCCTGGAGCCGCACTCGCCCGCGTGAACGGCAGAACCTGCTGTGGCGCCTGGCCGACCTGATGCAGCGCGACGCCCAGCAGCTGGCCGAACTGGAATGCCTGAACAACGGCAAGAGCGCCGCCGTGGCGCAGGTGATGGACGTGCAACTGGCCATCGACTTCCTGCGCTACATGGCCGGCTGGGCCACCAAGGTCGAAGGCAGCACGGTCGAGCCTTCGCTGCCGCTGATGCCCAACGACCAGTTCCATGGCTTCGTGCGCCGCGAAGCCGTGGGCGTGGTCGGCGCCATCGTCGCCTGGAATTTCCCGCTGCTGCTGGCCTGCTGGAAGCTCGGCCCGGCCCTGGCCACCGGCTGCACCATGGTGTTGAAGCCCGCCGACGAAACCCCGCTGACCGCGCTCAAGCTCGCCGAGCTGGTGGATGAAGCCGGCTACCCGGCCGGGGTATTCAACGTGGTCACCGGCACTGGCCTGAACGCCGGCGCTGCGCTGAGCCGCCACCCGGGCGTGGACAAGCTAACCTTCACCGGCTCCACCGAGGTCGGCAAGCTGATCGGCAAGGCGGCCATGGACAACATGACCCGCGTCACCCTGGAGCTGGGCGGCAAGTCGCCGACCATCGTGCTGCCCGATGCCAACCTGCAGGAGGCCGCCGCCGGTGCTGCCACGGCGATCTTCTTCAACCAGGGCCAGGTGTGCTGCGCCGGCTCCCGGCTGTACGTGCACCGCAAGCATTTCGACAACGTGGTGGCCGACATCGCCGGCATCGCCAATGGTATGAAGCTCGGCAACGGTCTGGACCCGTCGGTGCAGATGGGCCCGTTGATCTCGGCCAAGCAGCAGGACCGGGTCACCGGCTACATCGATCTGGGTCGTGAACTGGGCGCCACCATCGCCTGCGGCGGCGAAGGCTTCGGCCCGGGCTACTTCGTCAAGCCGACGGTGATCGTCGACGTCGACCAGCGCCACCGCCTGGTGCAGGAGGAAATATTCGGCCCGGTGCTGGTGGCCATGCCGTTCGATGACCTCGACGAGGTGGTGCGCATGGCCAACGACAACCCCTACGGACTGGGCGCGAGCATCTGGTCCAACGACCTGGCTGCCGTGCACCGGATGATCCCGCGCATCAAGTCCGGCTCGGTCTGGGTCAACTGCCACAGCGCCCTGGACCCGGCGCTGCCGTTCGGCGGCTACAAGCTCTCGGGCGTCGGCCGCGAGATGGGCGCGGCGGCAATCGAGCATTACACCGAGCTCAAGTCGGTGCTGATCAAGCTCTGATCATTTACCTGTACCGGCCTCTTCGCGGGTAAACCCGCTCCCACAGGATCACCACAGATCTGAAAACCCTGGGGTCCTTGTGGGAGCGGGTTCACCCGCGAAAGGGCCGGCACATGCCACCCCAAAAACAACAACAAAAACATGGAGCACACCATGAGGCACACACTCGCCTGCACATTGGCCCTGCTGTTGAGCGCACCCGCCACCCAGGCCTACGAGCTGTACAACCACAACGGCACCACCCTTGATGGCAACCTCGAAGCGCTGTTCGGCATCTTCCACAGCGACGAAAGCTTCAACCAGTTCGGCAACCGCCAGCCCGGCAGCAGCAACTGGCGCGAGGGCTACGTCAAGTACGGCCTCAGTGGCAGCCAGGCCATCGCCGACAGCGGCGCGCTCTACGGCGCGTTCAGCCTGCTCAGTTCCGCCACCTGGGGCGATGGCGACGCCGCCGGTTTCACCCTGGGCGACGAACGCCGCACCGCCGTCGAAGACCTGTACCTGGGCTGGCGCTCCGGCACCCTGTTCCCGGCGCTGGGCGAAGACGGCATTGATATCTCCGGCGGCCGCCAGCTGGTCACCCTGGGCGATGGTTTCCTGATCCAGGGCGACCCGGTCAACGCCGGCAACGTCGACCTGGGCGCCAACTTCGACCGGGGCGGCGCCTACTACCTGGCCGCGCGCAAGGCCTTCGACCGCACCGCCGTGCTGCGCCTGGGCGGCAAGCAGGGCTGGCGCGGCGACCTGATGTGGCTCAAGTCCGACAACCACTTCCAGGCCGACAGTTCCATGGCCGTGGCCAACCTTGAGCATGTGGCCGACGCCGGCACCGTCGGCCTGAGCTGGATCCACGGCCTGGACGTGGACCGGCGCTACGCCGAGATCCTCGGCCTCGAGCACCGCGATGGCATGGACACGGTGAGCCTGCGCGGGCGCGGCAACCTGGGGGTGAAGGACCTGGAGCTGGCAGCGGAATATGTCACCCAGGACCGCACCGGCGGGCGTGAAGATGCGTGGTACCTGGAGGGCAACTGGACCTTCTCCGGCCTGCCCTGGTCGCCCACCGCCACTTACCGCTACAGCCGCTTCTCGGAACACTTCGACCCGCTGTTCTATGGCCTGAGCCGCGGCTACGGCACCTGGTTCCAGGGTGAGGTGGCGGCCAACTATGCCGGGCCGTTCAACAGCAACAGCCAGGTCCACCATGTGGCGCTCAAGGCCACGCCCCGTGAGGGGCTGACCGTGGGCGCGCTGTATTTCGACTTTGACCCACTAAGCACCGGCAAGAACAATCTCGGGGGACGCGAGCTGGACCTGTACCTGGAATGGATGGTCAACGAGCACTGGCTGATCAGCCCGTTGGTGGGGTTCTACAAACCTGAGCGCAATGCCGACAACGGCGGCGTGCAACTGGGTAGCCGGGATACCGGGACCTATCTGCAGTTGGTGGTCGGGACCTTCTTCTGACGATACTTCGGCGTTGCCTATGCCATCGCCATCGCCGGCTTGCCGGCGATGGGGCGCAAAGCGGCCCCTGGTTATCCGCGATAACCTTGCTCGCCCAGCCAACGCCGCACCATGGCCTGCGACTCATCGGCCAGCACCTGCTCCAGCGTGAGCCCCGCGCGCAGGCCGCGGACCACAGGCGCCAGCTCAACCCCTTGCAAGTGCCACACCCCCAACGGCTGGTCTGCCGTCACCACCACCTCGGCCTCCTCCACGAAGCCATCACGCAACACCGGCCGACGCTCCACCGTCACCGCGCTCCAGGCGGCCTGGGCATGGATCGGCTGCGCATCCGGCCACGTGCGGCGCGCAGCCCAGAACGCGCCCGACGCCCTTGCCTGCTCCTGAGCGTAGAAATCCCGGCCAATGCGGGCAAAGCGCAGGAACAGCTGCTCGATACGCTCCTGATGAAAACGCTGCGCCAGCGCGGCGCTCTCAGGCCGCTGCAACAAGGTGTTGATCACCACCGGCGCCTGCAACGCCGACGACAACGACTGGAAAATCCCATTGCCCGACAGCGGGTCTACCGCCATCGCCGCATCCCCCACCCGCAGCCAATCGTCGCCTGCGCAACTGCCGGCCAGGATCGCCGTGCTGCTGCGCGCATGAACCTGGGCAGGGGCGAAAGCCTGTTGATCGAAGATTGCCCGTACCTGCGCCGAAGTACGCCGGCGTTCGGCGCAATACGCCGCCAGCTGCGCCTTGCCCGGCAGGCTGGCCGTGCCGGCATCCAGCGTTACTTGCCAGTAGCAACGGCCATCGGCCAGCCGTGCCATCCACGCCCAGCCATCGTCCAGGCTCTCCACGGCCGAGGCCGCTGCCCCTGGCGTGCCCTGCCAGAGGTTCAGCAGGCTGACGGTCTCCGGCCCGCGCAGGCGCCCTTCGGCCAGCGGCGCCTGGCGGCCACGGGCCTCGACCAGAAAGTCGCCATGCACCACCTGGCCATCGTCCAGGCGCACCCGATGGCCGCCATCGCGCAGCACCTCGCGCACCCGGCCTTCGATCAGCTCGACCCCGGCCCGGCGCAGGTCGTCACGCAACGCCCGGTCGAAACGCTGGCGATCGAGCAAGCACTCCTGGTTCAGGCGCAGCTGTTCACCATTCCAGTGCACCTGCCGCTCAGCGGGGGTGGTGGCCTGGGCGAGTGCTGCGCCCAGCCCGGCATGCTGCAACCCATCGAGCACGCGCTGGGAAACCCCTTCTATGGCGGCGAAGCGGCGCCAGTCGCTGACCACGGTCACGGCGTAACCCAGGCGTCGCAACCCCAGGGCCGTGGCGGCGCCGGCAGGGCCCGCACCGAGTACCACAATGCGCGCGTCAGCCATCAGCCTGCCCCTTGCGCTCGGGGCCGGTGAACGCCGCGTGGTGTTTGAACCAGTGGATCAACGCCAAGTGTTCCAGCTCTGGCCGGTTGCGCAATACGCCAGCAACCAGACCGCTGAACGCGCCACAGGCAAGGCTGGCACCCGCCCCGCCGCTGGTGCCGACATGCGCGCCGAAATCGGCCTGGGCGGTACCCAGCCATGACCATTCACCCGGCGCACAGCGGGCATCACCCGTTACCCGAATCACCCCCGGGTAGCTTGCCGGATACACCGGTTCGCCCCGCGCCGGGCTTGCGGCACACAGCAGCACCCCGGCGGCCTGGGCTTCGGCGCAGGCCTGGCGCAGCACCGGGCGGTCCTGGTGCAGGCCCAGGCTCAGGTTGATCACCGCGGCGCCCTGCTCCACCAGCCACAGCAGCGCGGCGGCCACTTGCAGGGCGCTGGTACTCCATTGGCGGTCGAACACCTGGGCCAGCAGCAGCGGCATGGCACCGGCCTCAGCGCAAATACGCTCGAGCACGGCGCTGCCATGGCCAAGGGCATCGGGCAGCGCTTCGCCTTCCTGCAACACGCCGTCGGCCAGCCAGAAGCGCCGGGCATCGAGCAGCATGGCGGCCTGCCCGGGCGAGCAGCCGCTGTCGATCAGACCAACGCGCAGTTCACTGGTCATGCCCAGCTGGCTCCTTGCTGCGCAGCAGGCCGTCGCTCAAGTGCAGGTGCACATCGGCATCGGCCAGGGTCGAAGCGCGGTGGCTGATCAGAATGCGCGTGCGCCCGGCAAACAGCTGGTCGATGGCGGCGATCACTTCACGCTCGGTGGCTTCGTCCACCGCCGAGGTGGCCTCGTCGAGCACCAGGATCGCCGGTTGCTGCAGCAGCGCCCGGGCGATGGCGATACGTTGCTTCTGGCCACCGGACAACTGCTGACCACGCTCGCCGAGCATCCCGTCCAGGCCCAGCGGCAGGCTGCCGACCAAGCTGTCCAGGCGGGTCAGGCGCACCACTGCTTCGAGCTGTTCACGGGTCGCTTCGGGCGTGCTGTAGGCGAGGTTCTGCGCCAGGGTGCCACGGAACAGCACGATGTCCTGGCTGACCACCGCGATGCGCCGGCGCAAGGCCTGCAAATCCAGTTGGCGCAGGTCGATGCCGTCGAGCAGGATGCGCCCGGCATCGGGGTCGTAGAACCGCTGCAGCAGGTCGATCAGGGTCGATTTGCCGACGCCCGAGGCGCCGCTGATGGCGACCTTGAGCCCCCCAGGCAGGCTGGCATCGACGCCGCGCAGCACGCCGCCCTGGCGCTCATCGTGGGCAAAGTGCACTGCCTCCAGGCGCAGTTCGCCGGGCCCGTCGGCGATCGGCAGCGGCGCTTCGGCTGGCTGAACCGCGACCGGCTCACGCTTGAGTTCCATCACCCGCCCCAGGCTCACGGCCATGCGCTGTACCGCCACGTACAGCCCCAGCAGGCTCTGCACTGGCCCGACCGCCATGCCCAGGTAAGTGGAAAACGCGATCAGTGCGCCAAGCTGCCAGGTGCCTTGGATCACCCACCAGCCGCCGACCAGGAAGGCGCAGGCGCGGCACCACGAGGTCAGGGTGCCGGGCACCGCCTGGGTGAAGAATTCGGTGAGCTGTACCTTCAGCAGCTGGCTCATGTAGCCCTGCCCCAGGCCTTCCAGGCGCTCGGCCTCGCGGCGCTGCTGGCCGGCGGCCTGGATGAACTTCATCGCCGGCAGCGTTTCGACCAGGAACGACGACACGTCCGCCGAGCGCTCGCGCAGGCTGCGCACCTCGCGCTCCACCTTGCGCCGCATCCAGCGCAGCCACAGCACTTCCAGCGGGATGAGCAGCGCCAGCAGCAACGACAGTTGCCAGGACAGCAGCAACATCAGGGCCAGCGCGCCGACCAGGCCGATCACCGCCGACACCGCCGAGAACAGCGAGTCCACGGCAAAGCGCTGGATCTCGGCGACGTCACCGTCCAGCCGCGAAAGGATATCGCCGGTGCGCCGCCGCCCGTAGAAGGTCGGCGACAGCTGCTGCAGATGCCGGTACAGGTCATCGCGCAGGGCAAACAGGATGCGCCCGGACAGCCGCGTGTGCAGGTAGCGGTTCACCCCCGCCAGCACGGTGCCGAGCAGGCCGGCGCCGATCATGATCGCGGCCATGTGCCAGAGGGTCTGGTAATCCTTGGCCAGCAGGCCCTCGTCGATCAGGGTCTTGACCAGCCAGGGTTGCGCCAGGGCCAGCAACGAAGCGCCCAGCGACAACCCCAGCAATACGCCGATGGCGCGCCGTTGCGGGCGCACGAAGCCGTACAGCCAGGCCAGGGCCTGGCGCATCAGCAGCGGGTCACTCGATTCGATCAAGCGTGAGAACAGTCCGCCCATGGTTCAGCCGCGCAACTGTTTGAGTTTGCGGTACAGGGTGGCGCGGCTGATGCCCAGCGCCTCGGCCGCCGCCGAGACATTGCCCTGGTGGCGTGCCAGGGCGCCGCGGATCAGTTCCAGTTCGTTGTCGCGCAGGCTGCCGGAGGGCGTCGCGCCGCTGGCCAGCTCGTCGAGCAGACAGTCGGTGAGGTGGTCGAGGGTCAGCACCTGCTCGCCGTCCTCGCGCATGGCCAGGGCGGTGCGCAGCACCATCTCCAGCTGGCGGATGTTGCCCGGCCAGTCGAAGCCTTCGAGCAGGCCGGCCAGCGCCGGGTCAAGGCTCACGCCGCGGGCGCCGAACTTGCCCAGCAGGGTTTCGATGATGCTCGCCAGGTCGTCGCGCTCGCGCAGCGCCGGCAGGCGCAGGGACACGCCATTGACCCGGTAGTACAGGTCTTCGCGAAAATGCTGCTCGCTGACCAGGCGCTTGAGGTCGCGGTGGGTGGCGCAGATCAACGCCACGTCGATCTCCTGCTCGTCACCCGCGCCCAACGGCGCCACCCGGCGTTCCTGGAGCACGCGCAGCAGCCGTGCCTGCAGGGCCAGCGGCATATCGCCGATCTCGTCGAGGAACAGCGTGCCGCCATGGGCCTGCATCAGGCGCCCGACCATGCCGCCACGGCGCGAACCCGTGAAGGCGCCTTCGCGGTAGCCGAACAGCTCCGACTCGATCAGCCCCTCGGGGATCGCCGCACAGTTGACCGCGATGAAGGCTTTGTCGCCACGCGGGCTGGCCTGGTGCAGAGCCCGGGCGATGACTTCCTTGCCGGTGCCGGTTTCGCCCAGCAACAGCACCGGCAAGCCATTGGCCAGGCCCTGGCGGGCCATGCGCAGGCCACGGGCCAGGCGCGCATCAGCGCCGGCCAGCGCTTCCAGGGCCTGGGCCCGGGCCGGTTCTGCTGGCCTGGCGTTCGCCGTGGCACCGTTGAGCTTGGCGTGGCGCGGTAGCTGCACGGCGCGGAAGAAGAAATCGCCCTTGGCGGTCTGCACGCTGCTGACGCCGCCTTGCCACAGGCGAGAGATGAAGGCTGGCGAACGTTCGCCGAGCAAGTCGCTGCAGCGCCTGCCGAGCAGCGCTTGCCGGCTCAGCTGGAGCAATTGGCAGGCGTTGTCGTTGGCGGCCAGCACCTCGCCGTCCAGGCTCAGGGCCAGCAGCCCCTGCCAGGCACTGGCCAGGTATTGTGGGCGGCTGTGAAAAGCCAGTACCAGATGCTCGGGGTGGCACAGCCCGAACAGGCGGCACTCGATGTTGCCGGCGGCGAGCATCAGCGCGGTGAGGCTGTCCTGGGGCTGGGCCATGACCCCTTCGCGGGTCACGTCGAGCACGCCGATCACTTCGCCATGGGGGTCGCGCAGCGGCACCGAGGTACAGGAAAACGGGCTGAGGCGGTCGAGGTAGTGCTCGCCGCAGTTGATCAGGGTGGGCTGGCCTTCGACCACGGCCGTGCCGATGGCGTTGGTCCCGCGCAGCGCCTCGCTCCAGCAACTGCCGGGGTGCAGGTCGCGCAGGCCCTCGCGCTCCAGCGCATGCTTGTGCCCTTCGATGGCCAGCACGTTGGCCTGGGCGTCGCCGAGAATGACGATGCCGCTCTGGCCCTGGCGGCGCACCAGGTAGTCCAGCTCGGGGGTGACCGCGTCGATCAGCAGCCGGTTGTGTTCAAGCAGCGCGCGCAGGTCGAGGCCGTGGCGAATGCCCAGGCCTACCTGCTCACCCTGCAGGCAGTCCAGGCCATGGCTGAGGCTGCGCCGCCAGGAGGCGTCGATTTCGTCGCGCAGCATTCCCGAGGGCAGTTCGCCCTCGTTGGCCAGCTTCAGGCGGACCAGGCGGGATTGCTGTAGCGGGTCATGGGCGTTTGTTGTGAGTGTTTGTCGCGCCATTGCGTGCTCCAGCTGTGCCCCGGCAAAACGGGGCATCGGGCATCGGAATTTTCGGCAGTGTGCGTCAGAATTCGTCGGCCGTCATCAGGGGGGCAGGCAAAAAGGGGGTGTGGGGCGGGAGGTTTGCGGCATTCTCAAGTGGGATCGCATGTGGGCCACGAGGTGCAGGGCGACAGATTTGCAGCGATCTCAAGTGGGATCGCATGTGGGCCATGAGGTGCAGGGCGACAGGTTTGCAGCGCTCTCAAGACCGAGCGCCGCCCGCGCGGCGCATCGCGGGACAAGCCCGCTCCCACATTTGTTTCGGGCCAGTCTTTCCTGTGCCATCACCTGGTCCGCCTTGTTGGTACGACGCGGTTCTGGCGTGGTCGCTAACGCTGCTTCACATGACTCAAGGCCTGCACCAAGGCAGGCGCCGGTACTTTCACAGGAATAATTGGCCCGAAACAGATGTGGGAGCGGGCTTGTCCCGCGATGCGCCGCGCGGGCGGCGCTCGATCTGATAGGCGCTGCAAAAACACCGGCAAGCACCTGTCAGCCCTCACTCAATCCCCCCGCGACTAAAACGCCGCCTTGAAGATCGCCTCGATCTCCGCCTGGCTAGCCACCCGCGGGTTGGTCAACCCACAGGCATCCTTCAGCGCATTGCCCGCCAACACCGGCACATCCTCAACCTTCGCCCCCAGCTCGGCGAGCCCGGCCGGGATGCCGATCGCCGCCGCCAGATGCTCGATGGCAGAGATCGCCGCCCCAGCCCCCTGCTCCGCCTCCAGCCCACACACTTTCACGCCCATGGCCTTGGCCACATCGCGCAGGCGCGCAGCGCTGGTCTTGGCATTGAAGCGCTGCACATGAGGCAGCAGCACCGCGTTGCACACCCCATGGGGCAAGTCGTAGTAACCCCCCAACTGGTGCGCCATGGCATGCACGTACCCCAGGGAGGCGTTGTTGAAGGCCATGCCGGCAAGGAACTGCGCGTAAGCCATGTTCTCCCGGGCCTGCAGGTCGCTGCCGTCGGCCACCGCCTGGCGCAGGTTGTCGCTGATCAGGCTGATGGCCTTGAGCGCGCAGGCGTCGGTGATCGGCGTGGCGGCAGTCGACACATAGGCCTCGATGGCGTGGGTCAGCGCGTCCATGCCGGTGGCAGCGGTCAGCGACTTGGGCATGCCGACCATCAGCGCCGGGTCGTTGACCGACAGGATAGGCGTGACGTTGCGGTCGACGATGGCCATTTTCACGTGGCGCGCCTCGTCGGTGATGATGCAGAAGCGGGTCATTTCGCTGGCGGTGCCGGCGGTGGTATTGATGGCGATCAGCGGCAGTTGCGGCTTGCTCGAGCGATCCACCCCTTCGTAGTCGCTGATATGCCCGCCGTTGGTGGCGCACAGCGCAATGCCCTTGGCGCAGTCATGGGGCGAACCACCACCCAGCGAGACCACGCAGTCGCAACGCTCGCGCTGCAGCACGGCCAGGCCGGCCTCGACGTTGGCGATGCTCGGGTTGGGCTTGGCGCCATCGAACACCACCGAGTCGATATCGCGCATGGCCAGCAGCCCGGCGATGCGTTCGGCCACGCCAGCGCGGGCCAGGCCCTGGTCGGTCACGATCAGCGCCTTGCGCAGGCCGTAGCCGGCGATGGCGGCCATGGCTTCGTCCAGGCAGTCGATGCCCATGATGTTCACGGCTGGGATGAAGAAGGTGCTGCTCATGGCCGGGTCCTCTCAAGCTGTCGGTAGGGCTTGAGCATCCGCCTGAAGCAGTGGCCGGGTGTTGATCCAGAGCAAAGGGTGCGCGGGAACGGGCCTCAGCGGATCTGATGCTTGTGCAGCAGCCGATAGAAGGTCGGCCGGGAGATCCCCAACACCTTGGCCGCGATGCTGAGGTTGTCGCTGTGCCGGTTGAGTACGTCGCACAGGGCCTGGCGCTCGGCGCGGTGCTTGTAGTCCTCCAAGGTGCCCAGCAGCGCTTCCTGGGCCACCTGGTCGAGCAGGCCCAGGTCCGGGGCTTCGATCTGCCGCCCTTCGGCCAGCACCAGGCCCCGGCGCACACGGTTGGCCAGCTCACGCACGTTGCCCGGCCAGTCGTGCCGGCCCATGGCCGCCAGCGCGCTGTCGCTGAAGGAGCGCGGCCGGCGGCCGGTCTCCAGGCTGTAGAAACGGGCGAAATGGCTGGCCAGCATCGACAGGTCGCCATGCCGGTCGCGCAGCGGCGCGGTCACCACCTGCAGCACGTTGAGCCGGTAATACAGGTCTTCACGGAAACGGCCGAGGGCGATGGCCTTTTCCAGGTCGACGTGGGTCGCCGCCAGCACCCGCACATCCACGGCGATCGGCTGGGTGCTGCCCACCCGTTCGATGTGCCGCTCCTGCAGAAAGCGCAGCAGGTTGGCCTGCAGCTCCAGCGGCAGGTCGCCGATCTCGTCGAGGAACAGGGTGCCGCCATTGGCCGCCTCGATGCGCCCGACCTTGCGCTGGTGGGCGCCGGTGAAGGCGCCCTTCTCATGGCCGAACAGCTCGGACTGGATCAGGTGTTCGGGAATCGCGCCGCAGTTGATGGCGACGAACGGCTGGTCATGGCGCTGCGACAGGCGGTGCAGAGTGCGCGCCACCAACTCCTTGCCGGTACCGCTCTCGCCACGGATCAGCACCGGCGATTCGGTGGGTGCCAGCTTGCCGAGCAGTTTGCGCAGTTCGCGGATCGGCCGGCTCTCGCCCAGCAGTTCGTGCTCGGGCTCGGCCTCACCGTCGCGCACCGCGCCGCGGCCACGCAGGCGTGCCATGCCGAAGGCCCGGCCGAGGGTGACCTGCACCCGCGACACGTCGAACGGCAAGGTGTGGAAGTCGAAGAACCATTCACAGACGAAATCGCCGACATTCTGCATGCGCAGTTCTTCGGCGCTGAGCACGGCGATCCATTCGGTATTGCTGCGTTTGATCATGTCCTTGACCGCGTCGGGGTGACGCAGGTGCGAGGCCTGCAGGCGCAGCAGGCCGACATCGCAGGGGTGCTCCAGGGCAACGTCCAGGCTGCAACTGCGCACATCCCAGCCGACGCCGCGCAGGCCCGGTAACAATCGATGGCAATCGTCACAGGGGTCGACGATCAGCAAGCGACGTTGGGCGGCAGGCTCGAGCATGACCATTCCTTGGCGCCGGAATAGGGTTTTTTATCTATAAACAGTAAGTTGCGACGCCAAAAGTAACAGTAGCAATGAACTTGACAGCTCCCACTACCGTTGGTCAGCCCGATACGGCCGTGTTTGAGCCGTCCGGGAATTTTCGTATTTTATTGACGTCACAGACGGCACGCAGAAATACCTTGCAATGCGTCCAGATAAAAAAATTCTTGGATTGTGTGACTCATCCCCTGACCTGGAGCATCAGTACGATTAACACCGCGCTGTAACCTGTACCGGAATAACACCGCGGAAACACTTTTCGCTGTTTGGGACCATAGAGAGACCGAACCCATGAACGCCCCGCTCCGTGTCAACGAAGCACTGCTGATTGCCGACCACGCCTTCGAACCCTTCCAGTGCGTCGCCTGGGATGCACCCAACGGTACTGGCGAACTAAGCCTGGCAGTGATCGACCGGACCAGCGCCCGCATCGGCGCCAAGCAAGTCTCTTCGCGGGTCTATTCGGACCCTGCGCAGTGGGCCAGCCTGATCGAGGAAGTGCGTGCCGAACTGTGCCAGAAAGGCTATGACCTGCAACCCTGGTCGATGCCTGAATAAGCAAACCACGGTGATTCCTGTGCGTGCCCTGCACGCACAGGTGTAACTTCAAAGTTCCCCTCGCTACAACTTTCATTCATGCGACATCCCGTCGCAGTTATTCCATTCAATTGACGGTATCGAACTGCTCGATATGCCGATAATCGGCATGAAGTTGTTCGGCAAGTTGCCGTGCGCGGCCCACACGTACCGCCGCCAATTCCATATCCACCAGCAATGTACTGCACGGTAGCGGTTGCGCTGCTTGCCACCCCTGCAGCCGACCATCGGTCAGCAACAGGCAGCGCTGCACCTCGTGGGGCAGCCGTTTGCCCCGCGCCAGCAACCACTGCCGTGCCTCTTCCAGAGCCGCAAACAGCGGTGTGCCACCGCCGGCGCCCAGCTGCTGCAGCCAGGGCTGGAGCGCCTGCGAAGCCTTGAGCCCGTGGCGTTGCCACTGCGGTTTGCTGCCACTGGCGGTCAACAGCGCCAAGCGCGCACGTTGCCGGTAGGCCTGGTCGAACACCCCGGCCAGCAGGCCCTTGGCCTGGGCCAGCGCCTGCTGGCGACGGGTGGAGGCCGAGGCATCGACGATCACCAGCCACAGTTCCGGCGCCTGGGCCTGGCGCTGCTGCCAGCACAGGTCGCGGCGCTGGCGGGGGCGGCCTTTGAGCAGGGTTGGCAGCCAGGCGATACGGCCATCTTCGGCTGCCCGGGCGCGGCCACGGGATGCACCGTTCAACTGGCCGACGCGGGGTCTGGCATCTGCCGCCTGGGCGTCGCGGCGGCGGATGCTCAGGGCTTTTTTGCCCAGTTCGGCACCTCGCGCCGAGCACCGCTGGCCACCGGCTGCGGCGGCAAGGCGCCCCAGTCGCCCTGCCCCTGGGCCTGACCCGGTGCCTGCGACTGCTCGGCGGCACCTGGCGGGGTGGCCTGCGGCTGCGCAGAGTCCTGCCGACGACGGTGACGCAGGGCAAATTCGGCGACGGCGTCCACATCCTGCTCTTCGATGGCCAGCTGGCCACGCCAGGCCGCGTGGGCGCGGGCGGCGCGCAGCCACACCAAGTCGGCGCGCAGGCCATCGACCCCGGCGGCGAAACAGCGTTCGGTGATCCAGGCCAGCGCCTGGTCGTCCAGGGCGATCGCCGCCAGGCGCTCACGCGCGGCCCGGCAGCGCTCGCGCAACTCCGTCTGGGCAGTGGCCCACTGGGCGCAGAAGGCTTCAGGGTCGCTGTCGAACGCCAGGCGCCGGCGAATGATCTGCTGGCGCGCCTCGGGTGCCGGCAAGCCGTCGAGGGCGACGTTCAGGCCAAAGCGGTCGAGCAATTGCGGGCGCAGCTCGCCCTCCTCCGGGTTCATGGTGCCGATCAGCACGAAGCGCGCGGCGTGGCGATGGGAGATGCCATCGCGCTCGATGCGGTTGGTGCCGCTGGCGGCCACATCCAGCAGCAAGTCCACCAACGGGTCGGGCAGCAGGTTGACCTCGTCCACATACAGCACGCCGCCATCGGCGTGAGCCAGCACGCCCGGGGCGAAGCGCGCCTGGCCCTGGCCCAGCGCGGCGTCCAGGTCGAGGGTGCCGACCAGTCGTTCCTCGGTGGCGCCGAGCGGCAAGGTGACGAACGGCCCATCGCCCAGCAGGTCGGCCAGGCCTCGGGCCAGGGTGCTCTTGGCCATGCCGCGCGGGCCTTCGATCAGCACACCGCCGATCTTCGGGTCGATGGCGGTCAGGCACAGGGCCAGCTTCAGTTCGTCGGCGCCCACCACGGCGGCCAGGGGGAATTGCACAGGTTCGTTCATGTTCAGCAGTCTTCCTCGCCTTCGAGCAACTGTTGCTCGAGGCTCTCGCGGTAGTCGCCCGGGTCCTGCCACAGGCCGCGCTGCTGGGCTTCCAGCAGGCGCTCGGTGAGGTCGCGCAGGGCTTCGGGGTTGTGCTCGCGCATGAAATCACGGGTCGCCGGGTCGAGCACGTAGGCGTCGGCCAGGCCTTGGTAGTGATGGTCGTCGATCAGCCCGGTGGTGGCGTCGAAGGCAAACAGGTTGTCGACCGTCGCCGCCAGCTCGAAGGCACCTTTATAGCCATGGCGCTTGGCGCCGTCGATCCACTTGGGGTTGAGCGCACGGGCGCGGATCACCCGGTTGAGCTCTTCCTTCAAGGTACGGATACGCGGCCGGTCGGCCTGGCTGTGGTCACCGTGGTAGCTGGCCCGGGTGGTGCCAGCCAGGGTCTCGGCGGCGGCCAGCATGCCGCCCTGGAACTGGTAGTAGTCGTTGGAGTCGAGCAGGTCGTGCTCGTGGTTGTCCTGGTTCTGCAGCACCGCCTGCACCTGGCTCAGGCGCTGGGCGAAACGTGCGCGGGCCGGGGTGCCTTCGTCGCTGGCGCCGTAAGCGTAGCCGCCGTGGTTGAGGTAGACCTCGGCCAAATCGTCGCGGCTGTGCCACAGGCGCCCGTCGATGGCGTTCTGCACCCCTGCACCATAGGCGCCGGGCTTGGCGCCAAACACGCGCCAGCCGGCCTGGCGCGCCGCCAGCGCTTCATCCAGGCCGTCATCGAGCAGCGCCTGACGCTCGGCACGCACGCGGGCGGCCAGCGGGTTGAGGTCATCCGGCTCGTCCAGCGCGGCCACCGCCTGCACCGCCGCGTCGAACAGGCGGATCAGGTTGCCGAAGGCATCGCGGAAGAAGCCCGAGACCCGCAGCGTGACATCGACCCGTGGGCGATCGAGCAGGCTCAGCGGCAAGATCTCGAAGTCGTCGACGCGCTGACTGGCGGTTGCCCAGACCGGGCGCACGCCCATCAGCGCCATGGCCTGGGCAATGTCGTCGCCGCCGGTGCGCATGGTGGCCGTGCCCCACACCGACAGGCCCAACTGGCGCAGGTGGTCGCCGTGGTCCTGCAGGTGGCGTTCAAGAATCAGGTTGGCCGAGGCGAAGCCCAGGCGCCAGGCGGTGGTGGTGGGCAGGTTGCGCACATCGACGGTATAGAAGTTGCGCCCGGTGGGCAGCACGTCCAGGCGGCCACGGCTCGGTGCGCCGCTGGGCCCGGCGGGGACGAAACGCCCGGCCAGGGCCGCCAGCAGGCCGTCGATTTCGGCAGCGCCGCAGGCGTCCAGGTTGGGGGCGACCTGCTCGACCAGCGCTTGCAGCACCTCGCGTACCGGTTGCCAGTCAGCCTGCCCATCAAGTGGGCAGTCGCCTTCCAGCGCCCGTTCGATCAGTGTCAACGCCAGCAGTTCGAGCCGTTCACGGGTATCCCCGGCGGTGCGCCACAGCGCCGCGTCCAGTTGCTGCAGCAGCGCCGGGCGCGGCCCGTGCCAGGCCTGGCCGAGGTCGCAATCGAGCGGGTCGAAGCCCAGCCCCAGCGCCCGGGCCAGGGCGCGGATCAGGCTGGCATTGCCGCCCTTGCCGTCGCCACGCTCCACCCGCAGCAGCGCCAGCAGCGTGTCGCTGCGCAGCCGGCCCTGGGGCGACTGGCCGAACACGTGCAGGCCATCGCGGATCTGCGATTCCTTGAGGTCGCACAGGTAGGTGTCCAGTCGCGGCAGCCACACCGCCGCGTCGTCCAGCTGGCCTTCGAGCTGCAGGTCGCGGTCGATGTGGTTGGCCTTGAGCAGTTCGAGGATGTCGCGCTGCAGCTCCTGGGCACGGCGCGGGTCGAGCAGCTGCGCTTCGTAATATTCGTCGGCCAGCTGCTCCAGCTGGCGCAGCGGGCCGTAGGTCTCGGCACGGGTCAGCGGCGGCATCAGGTGGTCGATGATCACCGCCTGGGTGCGCCGTTTGGCCTGGGCGCCCTCGCCCGGGTCGTTGACGATGAACGGGTAGATGTTCGGCAGCGGGCCGAGCAAGGCGTCTGGCCAGCATTCATTGGACAGGCCGACGCCCTTGCCCGGCAGCCACTCCAGGTTGCCGTGCTTGCCGACGTGAATCAGCGCATCGGCGGCATAGCCGTTGCGCAGCCAGAAGTGGAACGCCAGGTAGCCGTGGGGCGGCACCAGGTCGGGGTCGTGGTACACCGCGCTGTGGTCGACCTGGTAGCCGCGCGCGGGCTGGATGCCGACGAAGGTCAGGCCGTAGCGCAGGCCGGCCACCATCAGACGCCCGCTGCGGTACATCGGGTCCTGCTCGGGCGGGCCCCAACGTTCCAGCACGGCGCGCTGGTTGGCCTCGGGCAAGGCGGCGAAGGCGCTGTGGTAATCGGCCAGGCTCAGGCTCTGGGCGCAGGGGCGCTGGTCGAGGTGGTCGAGGTCGTTGGTCACCCCGCCGAGCAACTGGTGGATCAGTTCGGTGCCGCTGTCGGGCAGAGCGGCCACCGGGTAACCCTGCGCCTGCAAGGCCTTGAGGATATTGAGTGCGGCGCCGGGCGTATCCAGGCCGACGCCATTGCCGATGCGCCCGTCGCGGGTCGGGTAGTTGGCCAGCACCAGCGCCACGCGCTTCGCCTGGTTGTCCAGGCGCGCCAGCTCGACCCAGCGCCGCGCCAGCTCGGCGACGAAGTCCATGCGTTCGGGGTGGGCCCGGTAGCAGACCACGTCGGACTGGCTGCGCTCGCTGCGCCAGGCCAGGTCCTTGAAGCTCACGGGGCGGGTGATGATGCGCCCGTCCAGTTCCGGCAAGGCGATGTGCATGGCCAGGTCGCGAGCGCCCAGGCCCTGTTCGCTCTGCTCCCAGGCCGGTTGGTTGTCCTGGGCGCAGATCGCCTGCAGCACCGGCACATCGCGGCGCAACGGGCGCAG
This sequence comes from Pseudomonas sp. GZD-209, assembly GCF_049310485.1. Taxonomy (NCBI): domain Bacteria; kingdom Pseudomonadati; phylum Pseudomonadota; class Gammaproteobacteria; order Pseudomonadales; family Pseudomonadaceae; genus Pseudomonas; species Pseudomonas sp. GZD-209. The sequence goes on along the minus strand of NZ_JBMOWQ010000003.1, from coordinate 78,672 downwards.
ATTGGGCTGTTCGGGGCTGGACAAGGCAAAGCCGGTGGTGTTGATCACCACTTCAGCCTGCACCTCATCGAGCCAGGCCTCGACCTGGTCGAGGCAGGCGCGCTCCTTGAGGCTGGCCACGGCAATGGGCAGTGGGTTCAGGCCACAGGCTTGCAGGCGTTGGCAAAACACGTCGATGAAGGCGGTGTTGGCCGCCTGCAGGTGCGAGCGATAGAACAACAGTGGCGCCACCGGTTGCTCGGGGTGCCACTCGGCGTACCAGTCCTGTAACTGGGCGCTGGCCTTGGCCGGGTGGTAAACCGCAGTACGCGGCAACGGCTGCGGTTCATCCCAGGCGTAGTCACGCCCCAGCCACTGGCTGGCCAGACAATTGAACAGGTTGACCGCGTTGGCCTTGCCACCCTGGCGCAGGTAGTGCCAGAGGCGTTCGGCCTGCTCGCCACGCACCGTGCCCAGGTCGGTCAGCTCCGGGTCGGGGCGGTCATCGCCGGGTACCAGGATCAGTTGCACGCCGCGCTGGCTGAGTTCCACCAACTGCTCGACGCCGTAGCGCCAGTAACCGACGCCGCCGTGCAGCGACACCAGGATCACCTTGGCGTGGCGCAGCACCTGGTCTACATACAGGTCGACCGAGGCGTGGTTCTGCACCTGCATGGGGTTGGCCAGGCGCACGCTGGGGAAGTCGTCCGGCAACTGCTCGGCGGTTTCGGCGAGCAGCGCCAGGTGCGAATCGCCGCTGCAGAGGATCACCAGCTCGGCGGGAGTCTGGCCGAGGTCGGCAATGCTGTCGTCCGGCACGAAGCCGCCGGGCTGGGTCCGCAGCAGGTGCATGGGTCAGGCGCCCAGGGCTTGGCGCAGGCGCGCTTCCAGGTGCACGGCATCGAGGTCCTGGCCGATCAGTACCAGGCGGGTGATGCGTGGCTCGTCACTGCGCCAGGCGCGGTCGAAGTGCTTGTCGAAGCGCGTGCCCACGCCCTGGATAAGCAGGCGCATCGGCTTGCCGGGGATGGCGGCGAAGCCTTTGGCGCGCAGGATGCCGAACTCGGTGACCAGTTGCGTCAGGGCATCGAGCAGCAGGCTTTCGTCGGCCTCTGGCAGGTCGATGGAGATCGAGTCGAAGGCGTCATGGTCGTGATCGTCGTGGTCATCGCCGTCGTGGTGCGAATCGTGGTGGGTGCGACGGCCATCGATGTGCGCCTCGGATTCGGCACCGACGCCCAGCAGCACTTCCAGCGGCAGGCGGCCACTGCTGGCTTCGATTACCTTCACCGCTGGCGGCAGTTCTTCGGCGACTTCGGCACGAACCTTGGCCAGGCCTTCGGCGTCAATCAGGTCGGCCTTGTTCAGCACCACCAGGTCGGCGCTGGCCAGTTGGTCGGCGAACAGTTCATGCAGCGGCGATTCGTGGTCCAGGTTGGGGTCGAGCTTGCGCTGGGCGTCGACCTGGTCCGGGTAGGCAGCAAAGGTGCCGGCGGCCACTGCCGGGCTGTCGACCACGGTGATGACCGCATCGACGGTGCATGCGTTGCGGATTTCGGGCCACTGGAAGGCCTGCACCAGGGGCTTGGGCAGGGCCAGGCCGCTGGTTTCGATGAGGATGTGGTCGAGGTCGCCGCGGCGCGCCACCAGTTCGCGCATCACCGGGAAGAACTCTTCCTGCACGGTGCAGCACAGGCAGCCGTTGGCCAGCTCGTAGACGCGGCCGTTGGCTTCCTCTTCAGTGCAACCGATGCTGCACTGCTTGAGGATTTCGCCATCGATGCCGAGCTCGCCGAACTCGTTGACGATCACCGCGATGCGGCGGCCCTGGGCGTTGTCGAGCATGTGGCGCAGCAAGGTGGTCTTGCCCGAGCCGAGGAAGCCGGTGACGATGGTGACGGGGAGCTTGGCCAGTGTTTTCATGTCGCGATGCCCTTGGCAGCAATGGCGCGGGCATGCGGGACGACTGCCTCGGGCGTTGCCGGCCGGGCGCGTTCGCCACCGGATCACCCCGCCCGGTTGATAGTCGAAAACGTTGCGAGGCAGGTCTCCTGGCTTGCACTGTTCCGGCAGCGATGCCGGTGGGATGGCGCCTTCCCGCGTTTGCGCAGTGGCTGTGCCGATCCTTTTGAGTGCTTACAGTTGCGGGGGCAGCCGCGGCTTGGACCGCGTTCCCGTCTTAGCTCCGGCCTGGGCCGGAGAACCTCGAAGCGGCAAGGCTACGCATCCGCCCGACACCGGTCAACCGCTGGGGCGATTGACGCAAGCCACGCCCCATGATTTGCTAGCGCACTGCGTTCAGGTGCCCCATTGGGGGTGAAACGGGAAACCGGTGCGTCCAGCGTCTTTAATAGACAGCGGACAAGGCCGGTGCTGCCCCCGCAACGGTAAGCGAGTAAAGCGTCTTGACCACTGTGCCGGCTCAACAGGCATGGGAAGGTGACGCCGATAGATGGAGCCCCGCTCCACCTCGCCAGCCCGGAGACCGGCCTGACACCACATCAACACCCCGCGGTGGGCGGGCGCTGTCGTATTCCCTGGGCTGTCCTGCCCGGGAGCGCCGCGCCTGCCCGTTGCCCCAATAAAAGCAGCAGAGGAACGCGTCATGCCGATTACCAGCACAAAACACAGCATCGCCACCCCCGCCACACTCAGCCAGCGCATGGTCATCGCCATCGGCGCCAGCCTGCTGGGCCTGTGCCTGGTCTACTTCGCCGGCTTCTCGCACATCGAGGCGGTGCATAACGCTGCCCACGACACTCGCCACAGCGCCGCCTTCCCCTGCCACTGAGTAGCCCCGCATGATTACCCGTATTGCCCGCACCGCGGGCTTCAGTGGGCTGCTCGCGGCCCTGCTGCTGACACTGCTGCAGAGCTTCTGGGTCGCCCCGCTGATTCTTCAGGCAGAGACCTATGAAAGCGCCGCCCCGGCAGCCGAGCACCATGAGCATGGCGAAGCCGCCGCCGCCCACGAACATGAGCACAGCGCCGAAGCCTGGGCGCCGGAAGACGGCTGGCAGCGCGTGCTGTCCACCACCGGTGGCAACCTGGTGGTAGCCGTCGGCTTTGCGCTGATCCTCGTCGCACTGTATAGCCTGCGCGAGCCGGGCCGGGTCAGCACCGGCGCGCTGTGGGGCCTGGCCGGCTTTGCGGTGTTCTGCCTGGCGCCGACTCTGGGCCTGCCGCCGGAGCTGCCGGGCACCGCCGCCGCCGACCTGGGCCAACGCCAGACCTGGTGGATCGGCACCGCCGCCGCCACCGCCGCTGGCCTGGCATTGCTGGTGTTCGGTCGCAACTGGCTGTTGAAGGTACTGGGCGCTGCGCTGCTGGTTGTGCCCCACGTGATCGGTGCGCCGCAGCCAGCGGTGCATGAAAGCCTGGCACCCGAGGCACTGGAAACCCAGTTCAAGATCGCTTCCTGGCTGACCAATGCCGCCTTCTGGGTGGCCCTGGGCCTGCTCAGCGCCTGGCTGTACCGTCGTTCCAGCCAAGCCTGATGCTGGAATCTGCAAAGCCGCCGGCGGTGTATGCCGGCTTTGGGTGCCGCCGGGGTTGCCCGGTGGAGACCCTGGCGGTCCTGCTGCGCCAGACCCTGGCCGAGCACGGCCTGCCGCTCAGCGCGCTGCGCGGCATCGCCAGCATCGCGCCAAAGGCCCGGGAGCCAGGCCTGCTGGCCTTGGCCGAGCGCCTCGGGCTGCCGTTCATCTGTTTCGAAGCCGAGCAACTGCTCGGCTTCGAGCCGCTGCTCAGCCAGCGCTCGGCCATCGCGTTCGCCCAGACCGGCTGCTGGGGTGTGGCCGAAAGTGCCGCATTGGCCCTGGCTGGCCGCGAATCGCTGCAGCCTGGCCTGCGCGTACCGCGCCAGCGACTCGGCGGCGCTACCCTGGCGCTGGCCATCGGCGGATAATCCGCCCTTTTACCTGCAAGGACTCCCCATGACGGTCTACTTCATCGGCGCCGGCCCCGGCGATCCGGAACTGATCACGGTCAAGGGCCAGCGTTTGATCCGCCAGTGCCCGGTGATCATCTATGCCGGCTCCCTGGTACCCGCTGCCGTGCTCGAAGGGCACCGTGCCGAGACAGTGATCAACAGTGCCGAACTGCACCTGCAGCAGATCGTCGAGGCCATGCGCCAGGCCCACGCCAACGGCCAGGACGTGGCCCGGGTACATAGCGGCGACCCCAGCCTGTATGGCGCCATCGGTGAGCAGATCCGCCACCTGCGCGATCTGGGCATCGACTACCAGATCATCCCCGGCGTAACGGCCACCGCCGCCAGCGCCGCGCTGCTGGGTTGCGAGCTGACCCTGCCAGAGGTGTCGCAGACAGTGATCCTGACCCGTTACGGCGACAGCTCACCGATGCCGGCCGGCGAACAACTGGCCGACCTGGCCCGGCATGGCAGCACCCTGGCCATCCACCTGGGCATCAAGAACCTGGCGCGGATCGTCGAGGAACTCCTGCCCCATTACGGCGCCGACTGCCCGATCGCCGTGGTCCATCGCGCCACCTGGCCCGACCAGGACTGGGCCAGGGGCACCCTGGCGGACATCGTCGAGCGCGTGACCAGCAAGGGCTTCCGGCGCACGGCGCTGATCCTGGTCGGCCATGTGCTGGGTGATGCACCGTTTGCCGAATCGGCGCTGTATCGCGCTGGCCACGCCCATCTGTACCGCCCGGGCAACTGAAGCGATTGCCGCCAGACGTGGCGACGGCGCACACTGCCCTTCCACGTCACGGAGCCACGCCCATGCTCGAACTACGCCCCAACTGCGAGTGCTGCAACAGCGACCTGCCGGGCGACAGCCCGGACGCCTTGATCTGCTCGTTCGAATGCACCTTCTGTCGCAGCTGCAATGACCAGCACTTGCACGGCCGCTGCCCCAACTGTGGCGGCCCGCTACTCAGCCGCCCGCCCCGGTTGGGCCAGGCCCTGAAGAACAACCCCGCCTCCAGCGAGCGCATCCTCAAGGCGCATCCCGCCTGCAGCTGACCCGCCTGCCTCAGTGCCTGTCCTGGGGCGTTCCCGCGCCCCTTTTGTAGTCCTTTTCTACAATTCCTTGTTGTCTTTTCAACGCACCTATACTCGCCTATTACCAAGGGTTCGGAATCACCGTAATGTGCGCGCTGCCCAGTTGATCCGCAGGCGTGAGCCCGATGGAAGATTGGACATGGGCTCAATCCGACAGGAGTTTCACATGACATCCGTGCTGTTGGTCGATGACCATCACATTGTTCGCCTTGCTGTACGCATGCTGCTTGAGGGCGAGCGCTTCACCGTCGTGGGTGAAACCGGCAAGGGCAAGGATGCCGCCCGCCTGGCCGAGCAGACCAAGGCGGAAGTGGTCATCCTCGATATCGGCCTGCCCGACCTCGATGGCATGGAAGTGATCAAACGCCTCAAACTGCTCAACCCCTCCCCCAGGATCATGGCGCTGACCGGGCAACCGGCCGATCTGTACGTGCGCCGGTGCATGGACGCCGGCATCTCGGCCTTCGTCAACAAGGACGAGGACCTCGACGCCCTGGTCTTTGCCCTCAAGGCACTGGTGAAAGGCTATTCGACCTTCCCGCAGATGGCAGTCAACAGCAACACCCTGGAAAGCGAGGGCGAACGACTGGGCAGCCTGTCAAACCGTGAAATGGAAGTGCTGCGCCGCCTCTGCGCAGGCCAGAGCAACAAGCTGATCGGCGAGCAGATGCACCTCAGCGCCAAGACCATCAGTACCTACCGCGGTCGGATCATGGAGAAGCTCAAGGTCGAATCACTGGTGGAAATGGTCGACCTGGCCAAACGCAACAACGCGGGCTGAAGCATGAGCAAGGGCACACTGCTGTGCCTGGTGCTGACCTTGCTGGTGCCCGTGCAGGGACTGTCCCAGACCACCAGCGAGGACCGTCACCTGCTGGCCCGTGCCCAGAGCGCCGCCGCGCCACTGCCCCTTGACGACAACGACCGGCAATGGCTGCGCGAGCGCCAGGTACTGACCTTGGGCGGCTCGCGCCCCGACTACCCGCCTTTCGATATCAACACCAGCCAGGACGACTACGAGGGCCTGAGCGCCGATTACGCCGGCCTGATCGCCGAGCAACTGGGGATACCCATCAAGGTACGGCGCTACCCTACCCGCGCGCAGGCCATCGCTGCCCTGCACCGTGGCGAGATCGACCTGCTGGGCACCTCCAACGCTTTCGAAGCCGCCGACGCCGAACTCGCCCTGAGCCTGCCCTATGCCGACGACCTGCCGGTCCTCGTCAGCCGACAGGGCGGCGCCCTGCTGGAGGGCAGCGATCTGGCCGGCCAGCGCCTGGCCCTGGTCGATCACTACCTGCCCCTGCAAGCCGTGCAGCAGCTCTACCCCAACGCCCAGATAACCCTGTACCGCTCTACCCTGGCTGGGATCGCGGCGGTTGCGCTGGGCCAGGCAGATACTTACCTGGGCGACGCCATCAGCAGCGACTACGTGATCAGCAGAAGCTACCAGGGTGCAGTCAAGGTCGATCACTTCGTCAAACTGCCGGCCGGCACTTTCGCGTTTGCCCTGGACCGCGACAACCAGCGCCTGCGCGCACTGATCGACCAGGCCTTGGGGCGCATCGCCGACAGCGAACGGCTGAACATCCTGCGCCGCTGGACCAGTGGCAGCACCAGCATCCTGCTCGATCGCCGGCTGGACGCCCTTACCGCCGAAGAGCGCGCCTGGATCACCCAGCACCGCACGGTGAAGGTGATGATCAATACTGCCCTCGCTCCGCTGACATTCACCGACAGCCAGCAGCAACCACGCGGCCTGGCCATGGACGTGCTGGAGCAAATCAGCCTGCGCACCGGCCTGCGTTTCGACGTGGTCGGGGCACAGTCGTTCGGCGAGATGGTCGATGCCGCAACGCAGGGCAAGGTCGACATGCTCGGCGCCATTGGCTATGACCCGCGGCTGGCCACTCGCTTGCGTTACAGCCGCCCCTACCTGGCCAGCCCGCAGGTGCTGGTGATGCGCGCCAGCTCACCGCCATTGGACCCGGCACAGCCGCTGAGCGACCAGCGGGTGGCGCTGTTGCGCGGCTCGCCGCTGCTCGACGGGCTCCTGCAGCAGGCACCTCGCGTGCGCCCGGTCGAGGTGGACAATCCACTGCAACTGATGGAGGCGGTGCTCCAACGCAATGCCGATGTCGCGCTCAGCCCCTATATCAACGCCAGCTACTTCATCAGCCAGGTGTTCAAGGGTGACCTGCGGGTCGCAGCGCAACTGGGTGATGAGCCCGCGCTCGCGGCCTTCGCCGTCGACCCTGCACAGCCCCAGCTGCAGGCCATCCTCGACAAGGCGTTGTTGAGCATTGCACCTGACGAGCTTGAACAACTGGTCAATCGCTGGCGTACCAGTGCGGTGGTCAGCGACAGCCCCTGGCGCAACTACCGGGCCCTGGCACTCCAGGTGCTGGTACTGGCCAGCGTGCTGCTGGCGGGCGTGGTGTTCTGGAACAGCTACCTGCGCAAACTCATCCATCAGCGCACCGAGGCCCAGCATGCGCTGCAGGATCAACTGCAGCTCAGCCGCGGGCTGTTGGAGCAGTTGCGCCAGGCGAAAGAGGACGCCGAACAGGCCAACCAAGCCAAAAGCACGTTTCTCGCGGTCATGAGCCATGAAATCCGCACGCCGATGAACGCGGTCATCGGCTTGCTCGAACTGGCCCTGGAGGACAGCCGTCATGGCCGCATCGATGGCCAGGCGCTGGAAACCGCCCATGGCTCGGCGACCGGACTGCTTGAGCTGATTGGCGACATTCTCGATATTTCGCGCATCGAAGCCGGGCACATGACCCTGCAACCGGTGGCCGTCGAACTGGTCGGCCTGGTGCGCGCGACACTGCGGGTATTCGAGGGCAATGCGCGAACCAAGGGCATTCACCTGCGTGCCGCGCTGCCCACCGAGCACTGCTGGGTGCTGGGCGACCCACTGCGGCTCAAGCAGGTGTTGTCCAACCTGTTGAGCAACGCGATCAAATTCACTGAGGAGGGGCGGATAGACGTTGCATTGGAGGTGACTGCGCACGGCGAGCAATCGATGGGCGTCATGCTGCAGGTGAAGGATAGCGGCGTGGGCATCAGCAGCGCTGACCAGGCGCGACTGTTCCACACCTTTGCCCAGATGGACGGACGCCAGGCCCGCCAAGGCGCGGGGCTAGGCCTGGTGATCTGCCGCGACCTGTGCGAGCTGATGGGCGGCACCCTGACCCTGCAAAGCCTCGAGGGCCTGGGCACCCAGGTGGATGTCCACCTCGATCTGCCGGTCGCCGTTGCGCCCGTGGGCCAATCACCCAAGCCTCCCGCGCCCCCGGCCGACAGCCCCGCATTGAGAGTGCTGGTGGTCGATGACTACCCTGCCAACCTGTTGCTGCTCGACAAACAGTTGCGCACGCTGGGCCATAAGGTAGTGCTCGCCGAACAGGGCCAGGACGCGCTGGCATTGTGGCGAAAGCACCCTTTCGATGTGCTGATCACCGATTGCAACATGCCGATCATGGACGGGCACGAACTGACCCGAAGCATCCGCGCGCTGGAACGTGACCAGGGCCTGCCTGCCTGCTTGATCATCGGCGTCACCGCCAATGCCCAGGCGCAAGAACGTCAACGCTGCCTGGACGATGGCATGGACGAGTGCCTGTTCAAGCCCATTGGCCTGCAAGCCCTGCGTGCAGGCCTGGCGCCGGCGAGCGTGCTCCCGGCGGCGGCTGTCGCCACGGTTGCCGCGCCGCAGCCTGGCCACAGCGGTTTTGCGCTGGAGCAATTGCGCCATCTCACCCAGGATGACGAGCAACTGACCCTGCGCCTGCTGAGGCAACTGGCCGAGAGCACTCGAGAAGACCTGCAAGCGCTGCACGAGCTGGGAGCTTCGCCGCCCCCTGATGCCCTCGCCATGGCCGTTCACCGCATCAAGGGCGGCGCCAAGATGCTCAAGGTGCGGGGCGTGGTGAAGGACTGCGAGGCCATTGAGCGGGCCATGGCCCTGGGCCAGCCAACCGAACAATTGCTTGCCCGCCTGCTGGCCAGCCTGCAGAGCCTGGAGCTAGAGCTGCGCCAGGGTATCAATGCAATTGAAGGGTCGAACTGATCTGGCTGATCGCATCCACCACGTGCCGTGAGCCCTGCTGGATTTCCATGATCACCGTGCCCGCTTCATTGGCCAGCTCCACCCCAAGCCCGGTGCGGGTCAGGCTCGACTGCATGCTGGCCACGGCATTCAATGACAGGTCATGGTTCTGCCGCACCACTTCGACGATTTCCAGCGTTGCCTTGCTGGTGCGCGCGGCCAGGCTGCGCACTTCATCGGCGACCACGGCAAAGCCACGCCCGTGCTCGCCAGCCCGAGCGGCTTCGATCGCTGCGTTGAGTGCCAGCAGGTTGGTCTGGTCGGCGATGCCACGGATGGTCAGGACAATCTGGCCGATCAACTCGGACTGCTTGCTCACCGCATCGAGGCTGAGCGCAGCCTGGTTGAGCTCGGCAGAAATCTGCTCGATCACCTCGACCGTCTGCTGCACCACCTGGGTGCCCTTGCGCGCGCAGGCGTCGGTTTGTACCGAGCTTGCGTGGGCGGCATCGGCAGCGGTCTGTTGGGTGCTGACCTGGTTGGTGATGTCGCTGGCGAACTTCACCACTTTGGTCAATCGTCCCTTGTTGTCGAAGATCGGGTTGTATGAGGCCTCCAGGTACACGGTCTGGCCTTGCTTGTTGACCCGTTCGAAGCGGTGCGAGTGGTATTCGCCGCGGTTCAGCGAAGCCCAGAACTCGCGGTACTGGGCCGATTCACGTTCGTGGGCCAGGCAAAACAGGCCGTGGTGGCGGCCCACCACTTCCTCCAGGCGATAACCCATGGTGTCGAGGAAGTTCTGGTTGGCCTTGATCACTCTGCCGGCAGGGGTGAACTCGACCACCGCCATGGAGCGGCCAATGGCCTTGAGCAGGCTCTCGCTCTCGTGCTCTTCGATCACATGGCGGGTGATGTCGGATGCCACCTTGATGACGCTGGTGACTTGTTGGCGGTCGTCGATCACTGGCATGTAGCTGGCTTCGAGCCAGACTTCGCGGCCGGCCTTGTCGAGCCGTTCGAAGGTGCCGCTGATGGCCTTGCCCTGCCCCAGCTCACGCCAGAGTTGCTGGTACTCGGCGCTTTTGGCGTAGGTGGGGTCACAGAAAATTCGGTGGTGCTTGCCGCGGATCTCGTCAGCGCTGTAGCCCATCGTCGTGCAGAAATGGTCGTTGGCATCGAGGATGGTGCCATCGGGGGCGAACTCGATCATGGCCATGGAGCGGCTGATGGCGGCGAGCTTCGCTTCCATGGTTGCCAGGGCCTGGCGGCAGCGCTGGATTTCGACCAGGTCGGACTTGCGGTGGTACTCGAACATGCGCTGGGACTCCTGTGCCCCTCGGGATGTCCTGAGCATAGATGGGCGTTATCGGCGTGCAAGCGCTTTGATATCACTTTTGGATTAGGTATTTGAGCCGTTGGTCGGGATCGGGATCGGGATCGGGATCGGGATCGGGATCGGGATCGGGACTCAGTGTGTTTGTTTTGATGGATGTATGCGCATTCATTGGTGATGTCGACGCTTAGTCACCTTTCCGCCCTTACGGCGGCCTACTTTTTTCTTGGAAAAAGTAGGCAAAACCGCCTGCTCCCATCATACGGCCCCTACTGTAAGCGCGCGAGACATTTGGCATTGCGCGGCAAGCTATTTGGCACACGTCAGGCTAGCCGCAATCGCGCCGATTTCGCGAGACATTTGGCACCTTGAAACCTCGCTGGTGCACCTCCATCTTGGTAGTGCCCCACCTTGGGAGGCACTGAGGAGATCACATGTCGGAGATGGAAAAGCTAGCTGCGCTTCTGCAGCGGCAAAAGGATGATGAAATCGATGCCCGAGCGAAAGCGGAAGTCGAGCATGGCCTCTGGATAAGCTCTCTGCACGAACTGTTCAAACAATTGGAGCTTTGGCTTGCGCCGCTCGTCACCAACCAGACGGCTCAGGTAAAGCGGGGCTGGGTGAGTATCTCGGAAAAACCAGTTCCAGCCTTGGAGAGGACCTATGAGGCACCGATGATGGGCCTCATGATCAAGGACAAAGCAATCGAAATTAAGCCAGTTGCGCGCTATGTGATCGGCGCCCATGGCTTGGTAGAGTTTGGAAATGAGGCGCAAGGCTGGAAGCTAACACGACATCTGCTGGATGGCGTCGAGTGCTGGAAAATCAGGTATGTGTTCATGCGACAGCCTAGCCCGAACAATGACCTCACCTCTGACTCCTTCGCACAAGCCATTGGGCAGCTCCTGCAAGGGATAAAATAAGCTCTACCTCTGATATCGCTGGCGTCCGGCGAGACGGACGCCGCACCACATGAGCCATGCTCTCCAGCGCGCTACCCCGCTGGAGCATAGGGCATTGAAAAACACCTTGTCAGATGCCTTTCGGCTCAGCTCACCAGTCGTATAGAGCCGATCATGGATCGTCGCAGCAGCGTCGCCATAGCCGACCACGCTCGCATACAGCGCGAGGGCACCGTAGCCAAGCGATCCGATGCATGCTCCAACCTCAGCCCAAACCACGCCAACAGCCAGGCTCGCGCCAAGCAGCGTCCAGGCGATGGTCCTAAGCGGCCTGACGCTGGCGAAGTCTGTCTTGAAGCCAGTGGGCACTTGCACCGCACCATGTTCGGGGTCTTGATAGACGAAGCCCCCGAGCAATCGAGCCTGACTACCACGGATCGACAGTTCCGCCTTCAGCGGGAGTGGAAAGCGCTCCATCAGGGCCACCACTTGTCGTCGGCATAATCGACAGGAATTGGGCTCGAGTCTTTGAGATCCCGACCCGCGAAGACAAGCATCTGCTTGCGCTCTGCTGCCACCTTGCCGAATGCAACGACTGTTTGTGCATCCATCCTTACAAGGCTGTTGTCAGTCGCAATCCAGGCATAGTCTTCGCCTGGATTGGACCAACGAAGGTCACCAGGTTGTGCACCGGCCACCACAGCCATAAAGCCGAGCTGAGCAGCGCCAGCTATGTTCTCGCGATCCGTAGCGCGGGATTGGTACATCACCCCCTGGAACATCACCCCTGCATCAATCCTGCGATCTCGCTCCGCATCGACTTCCGACGCACCGATGCTTACAGGCAGTTCTGGCTGCTCTTCGGAATAGTGCTCGTCCCCAAGCAAGTCATCCGGCCCATCTACGGCTCGCCAGCCTCGCAAATCATTCCTTACCGCAAAGCTCATAGGTTGTCCTCCCACCCCAATACTGAAATCTTGCTGCCGCTCGCAGTGCTGTAGCCGTAAATATTCGAAGACTCCAGCTGGACCCTGAATTGCTGCGCGGCCGTACCGCTTCCCGATGGCAGATAGACATAAGCCACTCCATAGGTGTCATAGCTTGCATTGGGAGCAACGCTGCAGATTACGTTGGAGTTCTGGATACGGCCTGAAATCGCGACCGCCGTGGCTGGCACGAAGTTACCGACAGCGATTGCCGTCCACTGCGCCAGAACACCCGAGGCCATGTCACGCAACGCCAGCAACTGAACACTGCGCCCATGCTGTACGAAGCCCAATGGGTACTTGTTCGCGCTCCCGTCAGTCCGCGCCCAGCCAATCCTGGCGCGATGGGTGTACCCCTCAGGTGCTGTAGGAGCAGTGAAAGATAGGTCCAGCGTGGCGCACACGGCGCTCCCGTTCCACCACACCCAAATCGCGTACCAGGTGTTGGCAGCCAAAGCACCTGACGACAGGCCGTTGGCACCCGCTGCGGCTGAATTGATCGTGAGATTGATGTTTCTGAGCAGACGCTGCTGACCAACTGCATCTTCAACCACCAGGGCGTCCGCCGATATGCTGACCTGTGCAGATGTTCCTGTAGTGCTGACTTTCAATGCCCGATGCGCGCCTCTCAGCCCAACTTGCGGGAGTGAGGTCGCCCCCACTTCGAACCACTTGCCCGCACCGTTCGAGCGAAGGTGTACCCAGCTACCCGCAGATGGCAATTGCACACTGCCTGCGCCCGTTGGCTGCGACTGCATATCGGAATGGATCTTGTCCCCCGCCGATGCTGAAACACTACACGTCGTCGTGGCACTGTCAGTTCGGCGCAGAATGACATCCACCACCCCGAGGTCAGCATCAGCCGCAGGGAGCGTTACGGCACGATTCCCCCCCGCAGCGTCAACGAGCACCAACCCCATTTGACCTTGGCCAAGCACGGTATCGACGCTGATTGAGGTAACGATCTGACCCGGCACTTTGAGTGCGATCAAGGCCTCCAGGGCCACGAGCAGTTGCCCATCGTCATCCTTGTCCAGGTCAATACCTGCTGCCTGAATCACGTTTACCAGCTCGCGCTGCAGCATATTGAAATACTCAGCCTTCATCGGTGTCGCACGCAGGCCGGACTGCACATCACCGCCTTGCCATTCACCCTCTGCTGTCACCCGTTCGGTGTAAGCACCTACCTTTTCCATTACGCCTCCAGATACCCAATTTGCAGGACCAGCCAGCTCGGTGCGGCATGCCGCAGCGAGCATTCAATAAGTTCGTCGCCCCAAGATCGGAGCGGATCGCCGATGACGGCTTCGTTGATGATCGACTCGCGGATCACGCCAGGAGGCAACAGGACCCGCCAAGTCAGATCCCAGTCGGCGCTGTTCATGTCGTCGCCTATGACTGCTCCCCGGTGCCCTGTTGCGGCTTCAACCTCGACCGTAGCCTCCCGGAACTCCAGCACCTTCGCCCCGGCGTAGCCGAGCCCTTCGGCCAGATCCAAGTAATCCTGGATCGTCATGCCGCCCCGGCCGATGATCCGGCCGATCAGCGCGGCACGCCGATCGGCCATGGACTGCTCTGCCGGCGCACAAGCGGACGGCAGACCGTAACTGGCCTCCCACTCTTCGAAAGTCTCCGAGGCCTGGCGCGGGTCAGCCTCGACCAGGAGCGCACCGGCCCGCTCATCGATCCGTGCGGGCTCTTGCGCTTCACCCGCCAGCAACCGCTGCAGGTTCGAGTCCGGGTCAGTGGCCCACACAATGCCCTGGGGCAAGAGTGCAAAGAGCTGCTGCCGGTAGTCGGTCGCCTTTAAGGCAGCCACACGGCACCTCCCCACAGCGGCAGTTCACCGTGGCCATGGGCAACGCTCGCCGTCGGCCACTCCAGGTCGTAGTCGGTGAGGTTCGCAGCAGTGCCAATTGCCGTGCGAATTTGCGAGATCGATAGTGGCTTGCCAGGCTCACCCGTTCGCAGAATCAAGTCCTGCAGGCTCTTCTCAACGGCGCTACGGACCTGGCTGTTGTCCGGGGTAACACGTAAGCGAGGCTCGAAGTACTTCGGAATGCACGACACGACATAGACGTGGGCAGTCACGTTGCGCTGCGTTTCGATGTAGTCGAAAACGTCCTGCAGGAGCTGCAGGGATGGCATTGGACCGCCTGCAGCGTCGTCAGCCATGATGCGTAGCACGACGGTGCCCAACCCCATCCCTAGCGGGTCTTCCCACGCCCTGGTCACACCTGGGACTTGCAGCGCCCATTCGGCCCAGTCGCCCTCCGCGCCGCCACGCGGGATACGGGCACGACGAAGCATGATGCGATCTCTCCAGGTGCTGAACTCTTCAATGTCCGCGCCCCCGGTAATCCCGCCTGCAGCAACCTTTGCCTTGCTGTTGATCCCGGTCACCGGGGAAATCAGCGTCAGTTCGGCGCCGGCCGGAAGCTCTCCGGCAGCACCGGCTGTATATGCCTCTACATTCACCTGGGCGGCCCCGGCCTGGATGACTACGTCAGTCGTGGTCCGATACTCTGCACCCTCGTACTGCCACACCGTGCCGGCATCCAGCGGGAAACCGTTGACGCCCCCAACGATGATCAGGCCGCTGTTGGTCGACTCTTCTCGACGCGGCACGCCAACGCTGTGCAGGTAGAGCAAGTCGTCATCACAGGTCTCCGGGAAGAGCTGACGCTCCATCCACTGCAGATAGCCATAGAGGCCATGGGCCAAGCCAGCCTGGCCGGTGGCCAGCGCCTTGGTCATCCGTTGAGCCAGGACGGCCTGGGCGCCGGGTAAGCGCGAGACCAGGTCGTTGTCCACCCGTGCGATCAGCTCGGGCAGTGTTGGTCGGCTAAAGGCCATTGGTGGCTCCCCAAACATAGTCATAACGGCCTTCCAGGACGGAACCATCTATCCGCTGGATGCCGACAATCAGCTGCATCACGCCGCGTCGTGCATGGATGGCCTCAACGTCCACAGCGCTGGCGATACCGTCTTCGATGACCCAGGTCAGCGCTTCGCGGGCATATTGCTCAGCGCGTCGCAGGACCTGGTCCACGTCCTTCTCACGGCTGATCAGCCACAGACGCGACCCGATCGGCCGTACGGTGTACGCGTCAAACCACCAGCCGCGACGGTCGCTGCCGCCATCGGGTAGTACGTCTTCGTCCAGGGCGCGACGATCCGTGTACAGCGAAAGAAGCACGGCCGTTTCCAGAGTGGCGTCCGGTGCCAGGTCGCCATCGACGATCGCCAGGTCGTAGCACTTAGCATCAGCGTCATAGCTCAGTCCGATATCCATAGCGCTACTCCGCTTCCGCTGGCGCCATCAGTTGGTCGGGCTTCGGCCCGTTGGCATGCTGGTGCTGGTTGTAGATATCGCGCATCACCTGCATGGTGCTGGTGTGGTCGCGCACTTCGCCCGCGACCTCGAGGTCGCCGTCCATGGACACCTTGGGGCAGTCGACGAAAGCCAGTGGCTTTCCGGCGCCATTGATCACGATGCCTTCACGGGTCAGGTGTACGGACAGGCCCTCGTCGTCATGGATGGCCACCTCTCCATCCTTTAGGGAGGACATGCGATAACGCCTGTCGTCGATCGCGATGACTGCGAGGTGAGCGCGAGCACCACCCACAGCGGCTACCACAGCCTCAGCACCAGCGTGCGGCACCGAGGTAAAGCCGTAGTTCTGGAAGCGCTCGGCCCAGGCCGGGGACTCGCCCAGCAGCGTGACCTGTACCGACTGCATTTGCTGGCCATCGTCGGCCATCTGCAGCACGCCACGGCTGATCATCAGGCGCATGCGACGCCAGAGCGGGCCGAGCATGCGTGCCCATGCACGTTGGCTTACCATCCGAGATCTCCCGACTTGGAGCCTGAGCCCTTGGCGTCCTTCTCTTTGATTGGCACAGGTTCAAACGCGGCAGGCGGCGCAACACGTAGTTCGGCGCGGCGCCCGTCCAGACCCTCGATCAATTGCACATCACTGATCAGCATCTTTTCGTCCAGGGCCAGGTACGGGTCACGCACGTGCACCAGGTCGCCGGGGCGCCAGACACCCTGTTCGTGCTCCCAGGTCAACACGGTGTAAGTCACTCCGCGCCCTTTGGCCCACCGCATACGTGCTTCCAGTTCGGCCCGAGAGGAGCAGTCTTTGCCGTCTGCAGGTGTGTCGCAGACAACCAGGATTGTGCGGGGCCGACGTACACGCGGATCGCTCGCAGTGCCCCGAGGGCTGGATGCTTGCGCGCCGTTCCAGTCATTGTCGCCAGGGGTTTGGCCCTCAATGATGTACTGGTTAAACCGGTCTCGATCGCTGAACGTGCCAGATGCTTTCCAGATGTTCTTGCCCAGCTCCAGGACGGTGCTGATCTCTCGCTGTACCGAGTGGACAATCACCAGTCGGCCCTGGGCGTCACTGACCACTCGGGCACCACGCAACTGAGCGGCGCGCTCGATCGCTTCGGCCATGGGCTGACCATCTTCCAGGACGAACGCTTTGAACGGCTTACTATCGCCGACTTTGTCGACGACCTCGATGCCGTAGGGCTGTGCCAAATCCGTTGCGATTTGCGCCAGAGTCCGGCCGTCGAGGCGCTTTTCCTTGCCGGAGCAGTCGACCAGGTCGGCAGCACGGCTGCGGCCGTTCGCGACGATCGAATGAGACTGGGCGTCATAGTCGGGCAGCACTTCGTCCAGGTAGCCGGTGAGCACCAGCTCGCTACCCACCTTCACCGTGCAGGCCTGGCCAGGCATTACTGGGCGGACTTCCCCGGACTCGGCCCAACGCTCGGTCAGGGTCAAACTGAACTCGTCGGCGATCTGCTCCAGGGACAGGCGGATGCTGACTTCCTGCCAGCCCGTGTGCATCAGGCTGCCGACCTGCAGTACGACCGGGGCTACTTCACTCACTCAATACCTCCAGAGCCATCCCGCCGCGCAGAGCACCAGGATGACGAACATTGTTTCGAACGCAGATCTCGTCGGCGCGCTTGGCATCGCCGTAAAGTCGTTGAGCCACCACCAGCGACGGCAGCGTGGTTTGTGGGGTGAAGCTGGCCAGGTTAGGAAGCGCCGTTGCCCGCTCACGAAGGTCAGTCACCAGGGCGGCTCGCAGCGCCGCCAGGGCGTTGTAGACGTCATCGTTGATCGCTGGGCTGGTCTGCAATTGGTGGTCGATCAACGCCAGCGCATCCTTGCCGGCGTCGTCGGCGTCCTGGCGCGACAGCCAGTCCGTCTCGGCCACGACCCGTGCTGCAGTAATCGCGGCCAGGCGGGCGTTGAGCTGCTGCGCAGCCTGAATGTCTGCCGCTCGCTTTGCGTTCTCCGGGGTGTCACCCTCGGGCAGAACGACCGCGTCACCGGCCAGGCCGGCCTGGCGCAGCATGCGTACTGCTCGAACTGGCGGACCTGGTGGGAGACGCAGATGGCCACCACCGCTGTCATTGCTCGAAAGCACGCTGCGCCCGCTGTACAGGTCCAGGGCGTTGATCGGACGCATCACTGCATTTCGCAGTCGGTTGTAGCCGCCCAGGACAATCCCCACGATGTTGACCGGGAAGCGGATCGCACTGGCGATGCCATCAGCGATGCCGCCCACGAACCGCTCCAGTCCGCCCATAACCGAAGTCAGGTCACGTTCAATCGCCGTCAGCGACCAACCCGTAAGACCTTCAACGCTCCAGCGATCGAAGAAGTCTTCCTCGGTCTTGGCCTGGCAGGCGTCGGCGGCCTGGCCAACCTCGCGCTGCGTGTCGACCTTGACCGAGGGGAGCAACTTCTGGCCACTCTCAACAAACGTCACTTCAAAGGTGCAGGTGCCACCTTCGCGGTTCGACTCGGTCCAGGTCGGTTCGAAAGCAACCGCCGACACACTGCCGACGTAGGGGTGCACCAGCGTTGCTGCACCTGGTGCGTCCAGGGCCTCGATCAGCAGGTCGCGCTGCAGGTCGTAGTCGTCGCCGGCAACGAAGAACGACAAGCGCCATTCACGCTTACGACGGCCCATGTCTTCGGCATGCGGAATATCGCGGCGCGGGTACTCATGCACCAGCCAGCGGCGACCGCCGTTGGTGCCGGACTGCTCTACGTGGAACTCGACTCCCCGGTAGCTGCCCCGCAGCTCAGGGTCGATTCGATCACGCCAGGACATGTGCTAACCTCCCTGAATCTTTGATTTGGTCACTGGGGAAAATGGAATGAAACCGTCCGACAAAATCCTTATCTCGGTTGTGCTCACTGCTGCGGTTGTTACTGGTCTGCTCTACTGGTGGAAGCCGGATATGCATTGGGCTGTTTATCTCGGCGCTTGGTTCTTCTTGTCAGCAGCTGGTTATGGACCAGCTCTTAAAGATGCTGCGAACGAAAAGATCGTTAATGGAGATAGCTCCAGGAGCAGTTCCTAACTCACGGAATCACTCCCAGCGGTCCGCTCTCAACTCGGTAACCCATTCCCCCGTTCGGCTTCATTGACTCAACGCGGGCACGCCCCTCCGAATCGATCTTGATCCGAAGCTCTCCACCGACATCTGTCTTTTGCCCCTGCAGCGCCAGGGGTGAAGGACGTCCAGTCATTGCTGGACCGCCCAGCGAGGTAGTGGGTGGTGCACTGGCGATCGGCGCCGATACTCGCGCACTGAGCCCTCCGCCGGTCATCCAGTCCGGCAACCACCCAGTCACGGCGTCAACGCTATTCTTGAGCCAGCCCGTGAACGCTTCGAACTTCAACTTCACACCGTCCCAAAGACCACCGATCCACTCTGCACCCAGCTCGCTTAGTGGTCGCAGCCCGAACACCTCAAAGACCGCGTCGATCGCTTTCAGCAAAAGCCCTGCTGGGCTGAATTCCAGCAGCGACTTAATAACCTCGCCGATACCTTGATCAAAGAACGCCAGCACGCTTTGCCACATTCCACTAAACCACTTGGCGATGCTGCTCCAGTTTTTGTATATGAGATAAACAGCAGCGGCCAAACCAGCAATAGCCGTTATGATCAGCCCGATGGGTGTAGTGACAAGTGCTAAAGAAAAGGCCCGAATCCCCATAATTGCCGCTGGGATTGCACGTGCTGCGATTCCAATAAGTGCGCTTGAGCATAGGAATAGCGCCCTGACCAATTGACCTCCGAGACTAAGCGAAGACAAAACAACCGTTTTTCCGAACTTCGCCATTGCCATCGCTGATACTGCAACCGAAAAGAGGAACTTTCCGGCCATTAACGCTGCAACTATGCCAATTAGGTTTCCAAAACCATTGACCATATCGGCTGCCTTGGAGGTCCAACCCCAGACCTCCTGCAGGCCCTGCCAGAACTCTCTGATGCGGCCCAGGATCTCCGAGGAGATCGCCTCGCGGTTTGCCTTCGACAACTCCTGGACACCGCCTAGCCACTGATTGATTGCTGGCAGCAATGCAC
Organism: Pseudomonas sp. GZD-209; assembly: GCF_049310485.1. Lineage (NCBI taxonomy): Bacteria > Pseudomonadati > Pseudomonadota > Gammaproteobacteria > Pseudomonadales > Pseudomonadaceae > Pseudomonas > Pseudomonas sp. GZD-209. The sequence goes on along the minus strand of NZ_JBMOWQ010000003.1, from coordinate 58,973 downwards.
CAACGACAGTCCGCTGGATGGCGAACAGCGAGGTGCGCAGGTCGCCCATCTGCTTGGTGTAGATACGTGACTGCTCGATCTCTTCATCAGAGAAAATGGCACCACCCTCGTGCCCGGCCTTTATCAGCTTGTTCAGTTCCTCGCGGGATTTGCCAAGCATGGCGACCATCTGCTCACCACCCGTACCGCCAAACACTTCATCAAAGATCCGCTGACGGGCCGCGTCGTTCTCGATTTTGCCCATCCGCGACATGACTAGGTCGAGGATCTTGTCAGTCTCACCTGCTGTCTTGCGCAGATCCTTGACCGTGATTCCAAGGCGCTGGAACGACTCGGCTGCGCCACCCTGGCCAGTTTTCACGAACTCATCCGCCCGCAGGCCCAACTCCTTGAAACCATCGACCAAGGCGTCGTTGTCGACACCGAACTGCTTGCCGACGTACATCCATTCCTGCAGCCAGCGCGTGCTAACGCCCAGGCGTTCTGCACTGATCCTCGCTTCATTGCCCAAGTCAGCGACACCACTGACCATCTTCTCTACACCCCACGTCGCCGCAGCTGCTGTACCACTGATCCAGAGCAGGTTGTCGCGTAGGCCTTTGGCACTTTCCGCCACGCCTTTGAACGACTCCTGAACTCGCTTACCAGACGACACAAGACGGTCAAGCCCCATACGGCGCCCCAGCCCGGATACAGACTGGGTAACGCGACGCAGCGGAGAGGTAATGCGGTCGACCAGGTCAAGAATGACTGAGGTTCTAAGTTCACCCGCCATTGTCCTTCATCTCCTCAGCCAGCCTTTCGGCCTGCTCGAACCACCAGCGCAGGTCTTCCAGCTCCATATCCAACAGGTCCAGCGGATTGAACCCGCCGAACGCCGTCGCGACGACGCGAATCAATCCCGCCCAGTCCGACGGGATTTGGGCAAAAAAGGGTCCATGATGGTGGTAATCAGCTCCAGGTCGCGGGCGTCCAGCTCATCGAAGGCGTGAGTTGGCACGTTGGCCAAGCCGGCCATCAGCGCCAGGCTCGCGCTCACTTCTCCTTTCACGGTGTCCAGCTTCTTGAGGTGTTTGCCCTTGACCTTCTTCGGCAGGCTCAGAGCCTCAACGGTGCGCATGCCATCCAGCTTGCTCTGCTGGAAGGTCAGCGGCTCCAGGAGCGTCACCTTGATTGCATCGCCCAGGTCCTCGACGCGACTACGCTCGTCGTCGTCCAGCTCAGCGAGAGCGGCTTCGAGAGTCCCAGGAGTTACTTGTGTGGCCATATCAGTTGATCCTTTCGCAGGTGCGGGCGGCCATGTTCAAACGGACCTGGCCCTCGCCGGTGTTGAGTTCAGGGGTTTCGGTGACAAAGGCACCGGTCAGCATGTAGTCCTGGCCGTTGTCGCACTCGACCAGGACGGTGGCATCGCGGATCGCGCCCAGCTCAATCAGGTCGATTTCAGGTGTGTGCAGTACGGTGCACTGCAGCGTCGGCGCCACCGGTTCCTCGTTGTAGTAGGTCCGGCGGCCCGCCATGCGCGGCGTTCGGGTGACCCCGCCGGGGTTGAGGGTTGCCCCTCGCTCGCTTGGGATCTCGCCGCCATCGATACGGATGGTGGCGACCCCGGTAACTTGTCCGCCCATGCGGTTCTCCTTCTATCTATTAACGCCGGAACTGCGTTTGCTGAGCATGCGTGCGGTACTGGCCGATCAGCTTCGGCGAGTCGATCACGTTCAGTCGCGTTGGGTTGTCTGGATCGATGCTGACATGCAGGCTTTCCTTGTAGCCGGCGTAGTCACGCACCCACGCCCGATCACGCATGAACGTGTCCTTGTAGAGCCCCAGCAGTTCGGCCTTGGCCACCTTCGGGGTCATGACCGACTGGCTGGGGTCGTACATCAGGCGATCGGCATCGTCGGCCAGCTTGTGGCGCGGGTACTTGCGGGCGAACGTGCTGATGGTTTCGTATCGGATACGCTCCAGCGTTTCCGGGGTCTCAATGTCCAGGTAGCTGTCGTCTTCCACGCCCGCCGAGTTACGTTGGTACATGGTGATCTGGCGCTCGATCTGGACCGTGCCATCGGTGGCCACCGTGTACGTGGCGATGCCGTCATACAGCAGCATGTTGCGTTCGGCTTCGTCCCAGCGCTGCGCTTCGCGCGGCCCGATCAGCCCAGGCAGGGCGAGGCGCTGCACCGGTTTGGCCGGATCGATCGCAAGTGATTTGGCACAGACGATCGAGTCGACTGCCGCCCAGATCCAGGGCGCACTGAATGCCGCGCCCATGCCCATGGTCGACACGTGTGGCGTGTTGCGCCCGTTGCCCAGGGTTGCCGTTGCACTGTGAGTGCCACGGAAGGCCGCGAAGGCCCGGCCGCCTTTCTGACGCATTGGCCCATACCGGCTGGCCAACTCGGCCTCGATCACTTCCAGGGACGTGGTGTCGGTATAGGGCAGGCAGATCCAGTTCCACCATTCGTTGCCCAGGGCGGCCACGGCCGGGACCAGGTCAGGGTTTACCGCGCCACCTGCAGGCTCGCTCAAGGTCACGCCCAGCCCGGTAGGCCGCTGCTCGCCCTTGAGGCTGTCTGCCAGCGAGATGCTGTTGCCCGTCTCGCCGCCCCAGCGGCAAGTGAGCTTGACCTGGGTCGCGTCCTGGTCGTCGACAGCCGCGGTCACCGGCATGCGGTCATCGGCCTGGATCGCCTCGGCGATGGCCCGCGCCGTCACTTCCGGCGAAGCACCGGACACCATCTCGCACCACACGCGGTAGCCCGCGATGTACAGCGCCAACGGACGGGTTTCGGTTGGGCCGGTCGTGACCTTGATGCTGCCTTCTGCTTCCTTGCCCTGGTCGGCATCGAGCAGCGGCAGCGCCCAAACCTCGGTGTACAGGTCCACGGCCTTGATGGCGCGCAACTGCTCAGCGAGCATCGAACCACGGCCGAACAGCTCGTCGGCCTGCTCGACGCGTGTCACCCGCACCGGGTGCAGCACATCGGCATTGCCGCTTGCCAGCATCTGCCCGAGTACCAGGAGCTTGCCGTTGAACACGGCGTTGCCGGCGAGGCGGTTGTCAAACTCGACGAACCACCCAGGCAGGCGCAGCGCGGCCGGAATGTCATTGAAAACGGTTGAACTGATGGCCATTACTCGGTCACCTCGGAGCTAGCAGGCTTGCCCAAAGCCGGGCTCGCCTGCGGTTTAACTTGTGGCGCGGTGTTTGGCACCGGTTCCGCCTTCACGATGGAGCCGTCGTCCAGGCGCTTCTGCCAGAACGGCGACCAGGTCACGGTGTCCCCATCTGCAGGCAGGCGCTTGAAGTTTTCCGGCCGGCGCACGACCAGGTCTTCGCTGGCGGGTTTGATGAATTGCTGCGTCATGGCGTTGCCTCGTTGCCATTGGGGAACACGTGGTGGCCCTCAGTATCTGGGCCGTCCGGCACCTTGCTGGTGGTATGGAAGATCTCGAAGTCGGCCAGGCTGCTGGCGTCCTTGGCGGCTGGGAATGGCATCTTGTCGATCGTGAAAACGGCGCCATAGACGATGACCCCTTTCTTGTCGCCCTGATCCGAGTACAAGTTGTCCACTCGCTCCAGGCGCAGCGTGCCCACCCCGTCAACCGACAAGCCGTGGAGTCCTGGCACTACTCGCTCCAGGATCTCGTAGGCACCAATGTCACGACCATTGCCCCGGCGTCTGGCTCGTTCGCCACTGGCATGGCCGGTGACGACATACACGGCATAGCGGCCATTGATCATTGGTCGGCCCGAGGTGACAGCCGAGCCGCCCGACCAGGCGATATAGATGCCTGGCACGTTGCGCCGCGCAGCCGCGAGAGTCGCCTCGTCCCAGTTGCCCGGCAGGTCTTCGATGGCCTTAAGCCGGTCACCGACCAGCTCGCGGCAGCGCTCGATCATTGCGTCTTCAACCTTGGCCAGCATCAGAACACCCCACCAGGGAAAGCGCGCCGTCCAGGAACGAAGCTCACTTCACCCGCACTGGTGACTTCGTCGTCAACCTTCGGCGCACCTAGCTTGAGGCCACCGCTGGCAACCTGGCGCAGGAAGCGAATAGCGTCGTCGTAGCGTTTGGTCACCTGCTCGGTGGCACGATCGCTGTACAGGCGATAACGAGCTATGTCGCAGCCGTAGGCCGTGACCACTGGCGGCACGCTGGCCAGCGGGAGCTTGTAGCCCCCGGCCGACAGGCTGCTGTCGATCTCGCCGGCCGCGTCTTCGCAGGCGCGATTTACGGTCTCGGCATTGATCTCGTCGCCGGTCTCATCGGGTGCGATATCCAGGATCTCGTCACGGCCGAAGCGCTTGACCAGGTCGTCCAGGGTCACGTAGGACATGATCAGCTCCTATCAGGCTGCGGTAGGCAGCCAAGGGTTGAGGATCAGTTTCGAGGTGCCGGCCCATTCGTTGGTCGCGCCGTTGGCAGTCTGCGCGTTGTTCAACACGCGCCGGGCCGCGCCCTCGAAGTTGTTAGGCACCATGGTGTGGCTGTGACGCAGGGCCAGCGGGCGCCCGTGATCGCCTTTCAGCTCGGTCAGGCGAGCGCGGGCCGCTTCGTACGTCTCGGCGTTGAGCGGCTCTTTGCAACGCACCACCAACTGCCAGAGACCGGCGCCCGCGTTGACACGGGCGTCCACGCCAAACTTGAACACGTCGGTATCGAACACGGCGTCGCTGTTCAGGTTGGTCAGAGCACGGAAGTTGTAGTCGCGACGGTTCTGGAACACGACCGGTTTGATAACGCGGGTCAGGTCCATCACGTACCAGGCCGGGCCGTTTCCGCCCATGTCGTTGCTGACGTTGACTTCCTTTTCCTTGTCGTTGAGCACCACATGGGTGCCGAACAACGAACGGCCGTCGTAGCACTTCGGGTTGGCCGCCAGCACCTCACTGGTCAACACGTTCGGGTGCTCGCCACTGGAACGGCCGAATTCCTGGAACATTGGACCGTACAGGCCGTAGGTGTCGTCATCGATGGCGTCGCGGTTGATGCCGTAGGTCAGCTCGAACTTGCGGTTCTTGATGCTGAAATCACCGCCTTCCAGGCCGTGAACGACTCGATCACCGATCCACTCGCGCAGTTGCGCCAGTTGCTGGAGCCAGGGGTAAACCTCGACGGCAGTAGTGGACGGGACCACCGTAGCGAACAGCTTGTACAGCTCGGCATCATCGCCTAGCTCAGAAAAGCCCCGCTGGAACAGGGTGTTGTAGGCGCGGAAAACCACCTGCAGGTTGGCGGAAGTGAGATCCATTGAAGACTCCTAAGATCAAATAAAGGGGGCTGGCTCAGCCAGCGGATGCGGCGGCGAGATGCACACCGCTGGTGGGGTCGATCAGCACCCACACACCGACGTCGTCGACGCCATCGACGATGCCCGCAACCGAACGAGTGCCAGCACCATCGGTCTTGGCCACGGTCTGGTCGTCGACCAGGTAACAGGCCTGGCCGATCTCGGCCGAGGTGATCGCGTCGGCGGCGGCGCTGTTCTCCAGGCGGAAGAAACCGCGCAGCACTTCAGCGGTTTGGTCACCTGCAGCACCGGCGTAGTTGTCCGCCAGGTGCTCGAAGACGCCGACTGTGATCAGGTCGAGGCCGGTCTTGCCCGGCTGCGCCAGGCCGGTGGCGTCGATGACCGCCACAGTGCCGGCGAAGCAACGGGCATTGGCTGCCACGGGATAGCCGCGACGGTGGCCAGGGGTTTGTGGGGTGTTACGGTTCTTGGTCGCTGCAGCCATGGGTTAGGCCTCCACGGGGTTGGCTTTGCGGTACGCCTCGGGGGAAAGCCCCATCGAGCGGCAGACCGCCAGTTCGGCATCGGTGAGCTTGTTCTTGTCGCCCTTGTCATCGGGCATACGGGTCTGGGTTTGGCGGGTGGTCAGCGCGGCGATGCTGGTGGCGCCTTCCAGGTGTGCTTTGCAGGCCGCCAAACCCTGGGTTTTGAGCCAGTCGGCGGTGGCTTTGCCGGGGATGCGGCCATCCTTGAGGCCTTCTTCGAGCAGCTTGTCCAACTCGGCGGCGCTGCCGTTGGCGCTCAACGCTGCCAGTTGGGTCTGGGCTTCGTTGTACACGGCACGCGGCACGTACTGGCTCAGGTCAGGAGCAGAGCCCGCCTTGGCGGCAGCCACTTCCTGGGTTTTGGCGGCGATCTGCTCGTCCTTGGCCGCCAGCTCGTCCTGCAGCTTCTTGATGGCCTCGGCGATCTGCTCGTCGGTGGCGTCATCGGCCAGCTTGAGCAGCTTGATCAGTTCTTCGCGGTCCACAGTGTTGTCCTCTTGGGTAGTGGGATATGCGCCACTACCCATGCGGGCAGCAGCAAGGGCGATATCAGTGTCGATCGCCGGGTTGTTGGTCAGGGCGACGTGCAGCAGATCGAGGACGTCGCCCGACTCGGCGTCGTAGGGGAAAACGGGGGATAGGTAGCGGTATTCGTCTTCGGCGATGGCTTTGGCGGCGGCACGGTTCCACTTGACGCGGCCATAGATGCCGTCGTCGCGCCACTCCAGGGAGGTGCGATCGATCCAGCCCGAGGCCGGGGCCTGGCCGCCACCCAGGGTCTGGTGCTCGTAGTCGATGACGATGTCGGTGCTACGCAGCGCAGCACGCTCAATGATCGGCTTGGCCAGGGACTCGTTCAGGAACCAGGGGCCGCTGCCCGACATGGCGCCACGGGGCGCGTCGAACTTCCCGGCAGGGATGAGTCGGGTCAAGCCACCTTCGCTGGTGACCTGCAGGGCCAAGGTGCAAGCGGCTACGGCCACGTTGCGGGCCGAGCTGCAGATTGCGAGAGGGTGTGGGGTAGTCGTTTTCATGTGCCCATGGTCGGGCACGTTGAAAAGAGTGTCAGAGTGCGGCTCCCCTAACCCAGCTGAGGGGCTGGCGGGGACGGAACATCATAAGAAGTGAATGCGGAATCGTACATGAAAAGCGGATGACGGCCGTAGCCTTCCATCCCCACCGCCCGTCGAAGCGCCTCTAACGCACCTCTAACGGGCCTATCCATCAAAACCCGCCCTCACGTATAGCCCGCATGGCAGATCAACGTCATACGGGCTTATTTTCAGCCACCCAGCGGGGCTGCCAGATGCTCCTGCAGGATCTCCAGGGCGACGCGCTCGTCTTCGTCGGATATGCCCAGGTATGGACGGGCCGGAATATCGCCCCACAGGTGCGGATAGGCTGACTTCAATCCACCGTTTTGCTGCATGCCGGCATAGACCAAGCTGCTGCCCCAGCTCACCGACTTGTTGCCGACGACGGGGTGGATCTCGTTGGACAGGCGGCGGCTTTCACCGATAAGGGGCTGGTCATGGCCTTTGCGCTCGACCGTGGTATCGGCGTTGTCCTTCCACCGAGTGCCGTCCGGGGCCGTCCTGGTCGCAAAGCGGCGCTTAGTGGACTCGACGAAATACTCCCCCATGTCCTGCAGGGCCGGACGCAGGTTGCCGCTTTGATTCAGTAGCCCGTTCATGGCGGCCAGAACGCGCTTGTTGTCGATCTTGGATTCGATCATCGCTTGCCCTCTCGAATGTGCAGCGACTGCAGAACGAGGCTACGCGTAGCTCGCTTGGCCTCAAATGTCGCGATGAAGGTGACGCCGCCTAATTCCAGCTCGCGCTGCAGCAGTGGATTACCGGTCGGGGAGCGCCCGGCGTCTTTCAACGGCCCGCCGGCACTCAGCAGTCTGGGCAGGAGTGCGAAGTCCTCGACCTGGACCGGACGACTTGTTGCACTACGTTTGGCACTCAACTCCACCAGGGATGCCCTGACAGCAGCGGCATCCAGAGCGAAGTCGAACCCGGCAGCCTTGAGGTCGGCCAACTTGCTCACCTGGTCTATGTCGGCCATGGTCAGGGGGCCAAGGGTGCGCGACGCCGGCAGCCTCGCTGCGCTCTCGCCCTTGAGAACCCGCTGGGCATAGCGCCTGGCGTCATCTGCAACACTGGGCAGCGCCCGGTAGCTGATGGCCATACTGTCGCGCAAATGATCTGGCACGCCGCCCATGTACGCCTTGGCGATCTCGGCGGGCCAGGCTTGCGCCTTTTCCGCCATCAGGTTCACGGTCTGCGCTACACGGGCGCCAGGCTGGTAGTCCCAGCCGTCATCGATCCCCGGCGCCTTGTCCGCATCCCAGCCTTCGGGCAACGCCTTGTCAGGGTCGCCACCCAGTCGACGTGCACCAGCTGCAGAACGCGCCCCCACGACATAGCACTGGCAACCCCAGCCATTCGGCGGGTAGTAGCGCTTCCACAGCGGGTGGTTGGCAGGCAGCGTTAGTCCGTGGAGCTTCTGGTGCTCCGGCCGGGGATAGCGTACCGAATCGTTGTGTTTGTAGACCCAGAGGTCGAAACCGCCCTCCTGCAACTGCGCCAGTCGGCCGGCCGAATAGCTGGTCATGGCGTTGGTCTGGTAGATCGTCCTGGTGCGCCAGCGCTGGCCGGCCGCCGTCGATTCACCGGTCCAGCCGTGCCAGCCGTTGCGCTCGACGATCGACCGAAAGTCCTTGCGGAACTCGCCCAGGCCTCGGCCCTCGGTGATCGCCCGGTCGACCGCCACGGCCAGGTCGGTCAGCAGGTCGGCTTTGGCGGCGCCCGCAACCATAAAGCCCGCGTCATGGGCATCCCGCTGGATGTCATCCCAGCGCTCAGTAGGCACCAGGTTGCCCAGCTTGTTGCGAAAGAACGCCGCCTGCTCGGCAAATGGCTTGCCCAGGACGGCACGCATGACCGGCTGCCCGTTAGCCATTGGCGCTCTCCGAAGCGTCTTCAAGGTCGACACGCCCAGCCAGGTCGGCCACGGACAGCCCGGTGCCAATCAACGCGGCGAGCTGGCTTTCGTCCAGGTCGGCCTGGGCGGCATACAGCATCTCGCGAAACTCCTCCAAGCTACCCGCCGCCTGCAGCATGGCTTCGATCCTCTCCAGCCAGGCCGCGACCTGGGGATCGCCCTCACGTGCAATACGAGCCGCGATGGCGTCGGCCGGGGTAGCTGGGCGCTGCGCCTGGCTCAGGATCGCCAGTGGCTGGCCGGGCTGCTGACGCAGCATGGCGGTCATTGGCTGCTGCGGCCGAGGCTGCAGCACCTGGTCCTCTTCCGAGGCCTCGGGAATGCCGGTCTTCTCATGCAGCCACCACACCGGCACCCTGGCCCCCATGTCGACGAAGGTCGGCAATGAGCTGGCCAGGGCCTGGAAGTCTTCGGTCTCGCCCATGTCCAGGCGGAAACGCGGGACACGGTTCGCGTCCTCAATGCCGAAGTTCAGCGCCGCCAGTGGCCAGAGGATCGATCGGCGGATACTGCTGCAGTATTGACGCACGTCCGATCGGATCAGGCTGCTCTGGCCACGTTCATGGACGTTGCCCAGGGCGTTGGTGTTGGTGCCGTCGCCAGTGCCACTGGTCAGCGTACCGCCCAGGATTACCCGCGACTTGGAGCGCTCGCACCAGTTCATCATGGCCAGGTACACGTCGCTACGACCCTGCGCCGCGTCGAGGAAGTCGATCGACATGCCTTCCGGGATGATGCCGGCCGCATCTTTACCCATGCTCACCACGGCCCGCAGCAGTGTGGCCTTCTCTTTGTCGGTGGCGTTCTTCGGGTATTTGCCGAGTCGCGCCGGCATCCCGTAGATCTCCAGCAGCTGGGCCAGGTCGCCCAGGGCGTAGTTCTGGAACAGGTACGGCCAGGCCAGCATGCGGTGCAGGCCTGAGCGGGCAACGTAACCTGGTCGAGCACGGTGCCGGTGCGCGACCCAACCCAGCGGCCACAGTTCGGCCCCAGTCGCGCTCATGTCCCGCAGGGTCAGCACGTTCTGGTCGTCCGGGTGCAGGCGGAACCAGCGGTGGGGGCGCAGGGTCGGCTGCTCGATGTAACGCATGCTGCCGTCCAGTTGCCAGGACAGCTCCAGGTTGGCGTAACCGTGACCCAGGCCAGAGCCGAGATCGAGCACCAGGTCTTCCACCTCCATGGCCGAGAACAGCTCGTTGGCCTGGTCGGCGGCACGTTTTTCCTGGGCTGACGGGTTTTCGGGCGGAATGATCTGCCATTCCAGCTCGGCCGCCAGTTGGCGGCGCTTGAGCATGTCGGCGCCGATCTGCGGGTCTTTCTCTTCCATGTCCTCGAACAGGTCGGACTGAGCCAGCAGGTCGCCCTGTTCGGCGCTTTCCAGGATCTGGTACAGGCGCGAAGGCGTCAGACCTTTGCTCGGGTGATTGGCGAACTCGTGCTTGATTTGGCCTACGCGGGCCTGATCGTCGGTTTGCGACTCGCTGAGTGCGGCAGTGCCGCCACCGAAGATACGTTTGATAAAGCTGGGGACTACCATGCGCCGCCTCCAAAACCGCCGACCATGTCGTCATGGTCATCCGTGTCTGCGCCCGTGCCCGCCTTGGGAACGGCTGTGAATTCAATGGGGCTTGCCTCTAGCATCGAGGCGTAATAGGCCATCACCAGGGCGATCGCCGCGTCGCCGTGGCGGTTTTTGGCACTGCCGGTCTTGCCTTCGGGCAACCGGGGGATGCCCTTGACCACTTCAATGGCTCGCAGATCGTCGCCGACTTCCCGATCACGGGGGATACTCAAGCCGTCATCCTCAAGGGCTGCCTTGAACTTGGGCATGGCGTCCAGATACCAGGCTTGCGAGATCATCACCGCCTGAACGATCGATGCGCCGTAACGCTCGACGGCCTGCTCGGCCAGGTACTGGCCATTGCCGCGAGCATCCAGCGCGCCACCCTGCAGGCGTGGCAATCGATCGACGATGTAGAACAGCACCTGCTCCTGCTGCTTGAATGGAACGTTGCGCAGTTCGACCAGGAACGGCACGACCCGCCGCAGCAGTGGCGTGATCGCGATCGGCGCGATGACAGTCAAGTCACCACTACGGCCAAAGTCCTCGCCGAAGGCGTGTTGATCGGTTGGATCGAGCGCTTCCAGGTGCGGCTTGAGCATCAGCTCGCACCAGTCGCCAATCTCGGCTGCCCGCAGATACTCGGGCATCGCGTTGAACTCGGCGCTGCCCTCGAACCGAATAACGGGTGCCTCGGTCATGCGCGCCTCGATCAGCGCCCGCGACAAGTAGGCACCACCACCCGACTTTGGCACGCAGTAATACTCTTCCTCGGCGTCCTCGCGGGTCGCGGTATCGGCCAGCAGGTTCGCCTTCCATTGGTCTTCGGCCTCTTGCGACCACTCGCGCCCTTTGACCTGGCAAATGCGCTTGTAGAGGCCTTGCTCACAAGCGTCATCCAGGGTGATGCGGTGGATGCTGTAGCGTTTCTTGCCGGCCCGGCTGTCCTGGATCAGCTCGTTGAACAGGTTCTCAGCACCGTTGTGGGTCGAGATCAGCCGTACCTTGGCGCCCCACATCGTCAATGCCAGCGCGGCTTTCAGCACCTCGGCCAGCTCTTCGTGGAAGGCGGCTTCGTCGATGGTGACATTGCCCTGACGCCCCCGCAGGTTCGACGGCCGAGAGCTAAGAGCCTGGATTTTGAAGCCGCTGGCGAAATGGATGTTGAAGGTCAGGATGTCCTTGTCTTCGTCCTTCAGGACTTCTTCCTGGATCGTCGAGGCGGCGCGGTCAAAGGCTTTCGCCCACATCGCACAAGCGTCGATGAACTCGATGGCCATCTCTTTGTTTGAGCCCACATAGAAGTGGTTCGTGCCCCCGGCCGACTTGGCCGCACTGGCGCAGAGGACGGCGTCGGCCGCCTCGCCCCAGGTGATACCGGTTCGCCGGCTTTTCTCGGCGATCTTGAGGTCTGAGTCGTCCTGTATCCAGGCTTTCTGGTACGGCAACAGGACGGACTCCGGGAGTTCTGCTGTCATCCTGCGATCCCCAGAATGTCGCGCTTGATGGCGTCGATCGCCTCCTTACTCATGCCCTGGCTGGCCATGGCGCCTTCTGCGACAGTGGCCGCTTCCTGCACGGCAGCTCGACGAGCCTCGACCTCCGAGGCCCATTTCTTCTGGGTCAGGCTGAGGCGGCCGACCTGGGACAACGCTTTGGTCACGCTGGCCAGGTGCTTGGCAGCCTTCTCGGGTTCGTGCTCGGCCTTGCGCATGGCGATCGAGATACGCAGCAGTTGGTCCTGGACGATCCGCGCCGTGGCGTCGATCAGCGCTCCAGACTCGTCTTCCTGCTCGGAAACCATGGCGCGGGCCAGCTCTTGCGTCTTGCGCACGTCGCCCATGGCTTCCTCGAAGTCCTGCTGCAGGTCTTGGCCGTAGCGATGGACCGACGACCTGGACACCTTGAAGCCGCGTTCCTCCAACCACTTGGCCAGCCCGGCGTAGCCCTGGAACCCATTGCCGACCAGGCGCGCATTCAGCTCCTCGCGAACCTCGGTCGGCAGGTCGTACACGCTGTTGCGAGGTGGCATGTCAGGCCTCCGGCAGCGGTGCGGCGACGCCCGGCACGCGGGCCAGGCCGGTGGCCACGTCGTGGCCACGCGAAGTCAGGGTGATGATTCGGCCCGCACGCGGGGTCTGGACGATCACCAGGCTTTGCTCCTCCAACCAGGCCAGGTCGGTGTGCAGCCGATCGCGGGGCACGCGGTGCGCGTAAGAGCCGACGAGTTCGTCGTTCAGCGAGTATTCGTTGGTGGTGAATTGGGTCCGGCGCATCAGGATGCGCAGGATGGACAGGCGGCGGCCTTCGGTTTCGTAGTCCTGGTAGTTGCTCATTACTTGCTCCGTTCCGTCAGTAGGTAGTCGTGCAGCCGGTTCACCAGATTTGAGGTGGCGCGCTGTGTGGCGTTGATCTCGGCCAAGAGCCGGTTGGTCTCGGCCATCTCGTCGCGCAGTTCTTCAAGGTCTTTGTGGCCAGGCTGCCGCGCAATGGTCTGTTCCATCTGGGCGATCTTCCCGTCGACGCCGTCAAGGCGGCGGTTGATGTCATGGATGGTGCTTTCGCTGGCCCGGTTACGGCTCGACCACCAGACGTAGGCCGAGAACGCGACGACCACCAGTGCCTGGCCCACATCCCAGATCACCTTTACTGCGCTCCAGTTGATTTCCATGTCTTTTCCTTGTTGAGCCGCTGGCAGTCGCGGCTGTCTATTGCGATTTGTTCGACCCGAGCCCAGCCCGCCGCGCCCCAGGCATGGAGTTCAACCAGGTAATCGGCGACGGCCTTTTGGCCGTAGTTGCCGGTGGGCTTGGTAGGTGATGAATCAATGCCCGTCAGGCCTGCAGGCACCGCGCAGTCAGCAGGTGTCTCGACAGGCGTAGGGGTTGGCCGGCTCTCAGGCTGGTGAGCGCAGCCGGCCAACAGCACCAGGACAAGGGGGAGCAGGCGCGTCATGGCAGCAACTCCAGGGCGTTACGCAGCACGGGGGCGACAGGGCCATCGTCTGCAGGGGGCGACGCCCGCACAGCCTGGCGGGCTGGCTCATGCTTCTTGCCCAGGTCGCCCAGGCGCTCCTGCAGGTCGATTACCGACTTCTCGGCCTGGGCTCGGCGGATGGTTGCAAGCTGCAAGTCCAGGGCGCGCTGCTCGGCGGTGTTGATCCAGCCGTCGCGTTCGCCCTTGTAGAGGGCGGCCAGGCGCTCTTGGTCTTTTGCGTCTTTTTTGGCATTGGTCGCATCCTGGGAGAGGAAGGCCACGACGACCAGCAGCGCAAAAATACAAACGGTCTGGATCTTCTCGATCACGGACATGGCGAGCCTCCCGGCCAGCCTGCCTCGATATACAGCGGGGTATGCGTGTACATGATCCGGCTGACGTACTGGCGGTTCTCGCGCCGCGCCCAGTCGGCACGGTTGGTGTAGCGTTCGACGCTGCCCCACCAGGTGCGGGGATCAGCGCCGGCTGCCTTGGCCAGGCGCTGGTCACGCTGCACCCAGCCCAGCCCGCCGTTGTAGGCCGACAAGGCCATGGACCAACGGTTACAGCCGTCGGCCGTGTTGGCCAGGCGCTGCCAGTTCCATCGGTTGTAGCGGGCCATGGCGCGCATGGCCCAGCCTGGTGAATAAGGCGCGGCCTGGCCCAGATCAGGGTAAGCCTGAGCCATCCAGCTCGCGGTATCCGGCATGAACTGAGCCAGGCCCTGTGCCCCGGCCGGGCTGCTGACGCCGGCACGCCAGCCGCTTTCCTGGTGGATCTGCGCAGCGTGCAGCGCTACGGGGCCTCCGAGGCCCCATTCTTGGCCAACAATGCGGGTCAATTCGCGCTTGTAACGCGCCGCCTCCTGGGGCACATCGCCCCAGGCCAGCGGGCACGCCAGCAGGCTGACCAACAGAATCAGAGCGGCGCGCACGATCAGATCCCCAGGCCGATGGCCATGATGGCGGACGCCATGATGATTGCGCGGCGAAGGGCGGCAGCGAATGCCAGGCGCGCAAGGTACTTGGCTTTCGGCATGTCGCCCTGGTCGCGGGCGATTTCGCCGGCCGTGTACAGGTCACGTGGGCGGGCGTAGCTGTAGACGCCGCGATCGATCCAGTAGCCCAGATAGGCAGCGAACGACAACTTGCTCAGCGCCCAGGCCAGCAGGCCGACTTGTTGAGGGGCAACGTTGTAGACGACGACGGTAGAAAGACAGGCTGCAAGCAACCAGGGCCAGCAGCGAAGTTTGTCCAGGAAGGAGTGGCGTTTGATAGTCATGTACAGGCTCCAAGTGAATGCGAGAGGCAATCGAGAAAGGAGCACTGACAATAAGTATTAAGGGCTAAAGCGGGAGAATGCGGTCCCCCTTACAAAAAAGCCCGCCATAAGGCGGGCCGTAGAGAACCTGATAATTGAACGCGGTAGATACACGTTCTGTAAAGTCCAGCCTGTCTAAAACAGTGAGGGCTGCACACGCCTTCTATGTAATGCACGCTGTTCGGCAAGGATTGTGTATACCTGCCTGGCCGATAGTTTGTACTTCGCCATCAACTCGTCGGCGTTATCGCCCGAGAACTCAGCCCAAATATCCCTGTCCCGTAGCGCACGCTCCAGCCTCTTGTCTCCTGGTAGATACAAGGGACGGCCTCCGGCATAGCGAGCCAGAGCGCGAGTGACAACGATAGCGTGCTCTTTTGCAAAGGCCGGCTCATAGCCCTTGTTGATGCTGGCCACCTCGATTACGTCGATCAACTCGACCAGGAGCTTGGGCCATTTGGATTTGATCTCGGGATCTTGCAGGTAATCCAGTGCATCATCCGGCACTTCGTCACCAAACATGTCCTGCTCACTCATACAGTCCTCCCATGGCGCCGGGCGTCATAGGCCAGCGCAGCAACAAGGCGGCGCAATTGCTCGGGGTCGCACCACTCGACGCGCTCGACCTGGAACATGCGGGCTGCCATGGCGTCGGCATAGGACCACGGTCGAGCGGCTTCGGTGAGTTGCGCCTCGATCTTGCCGATCAGGGCTTTGCGCTCGTCGCTAGGGTTCGGCGCAGGACGGCTCTTGGCCTTGGCTGCTGGCTTGGGCTGGAAGCCCAGGCGCTCGAACTCACGCAGCACCGCGCCGATCTGGCGAGGGCCAAGGTCTTTCGCGGAGCGTACGCCAGCCACGCGGGCCAGCAACGCTCGATAGGTGTCGTCGTCCATGCCCAACTGGGCCTTGGCAATATGAATCTTGGCCATCAGTCGGCTCATGTTGGGTTCCTCGGGTCCATGGCTGCAAGGAATGCAGGTGCATCGCGCCGGGCTAGCCCGGCCATCCAGCGCAGGGCCAGGCTGATGGCCTCGTCCTGCTCAAATCCGCCCACCTGCTGCATCACGGCGATGTCATCCCGCGTGCTCTGCGAGCTGGTGAACTTCGTTTTTTGCGCCCCGATCCGTTGACGGCCGGCGGCTTCACGGTCGCGGCGGGCCTGTTGCCGGGCTGCGTCCTGCTTTCGAATTCGATCTGTTCGTACTTTCTTTGGCATATCGGCTGCTCATCAGTACCGGGCCACCACGCCCGGCAGACCATCCCGGCCAGACCGGGGTGGTTTCGCTCAGTTGAGGGGAACGTCAGTCGTCGTAGCCATAGGAAAAGTCGTCTGGCTCGCAGTCGATCACCAGGATGGCGTTGCCGAAGTACAGGGATGCCAACATGCGCTCCCACTTCGTGCGGATGCGCATGTTGATCGCGACCTTCTTGTCATCCAGCTTCGCGCTGATTACTTCGCCGAACTGCTCTGTTGGGCGGAAATGCTCACCAGTTTCGCGAGAGCCTTTGATGTGGACGTGCAGCGAGTGTTTCAGGCTGTACTTGCTGCGCTTATCGCTGTCGAGCATGAACCGGTCGCGGCTATCTTCTGGCTCTGGGTCGAACGCGATGTAGAGGAAATCGGAGGAGTGCTCGCTCTCTTCGAATCGAATATCCGGGCGACCCCAATGTCCGTCAGCAGCTTCCTCCTGGTGCGCGCCGATGAACTCATCAAGCAGCGCTTTGAGCGATACCTCACCAGTCAGGAGGCCACTACTGTCGAGAACTTCGGCGATTGCCTTGTCTGCTTTTTCCAGAACGGTGGTTTGCAGGGCTGCCGCTTCCCAGCGCTCGCGCAGAGCATTGGCCACCAGGGCGTTGTAGCGCTGCAGCTCGAACATGTCTGAAACGTTGGCCGGAAGCGCAGCCTTTATCGCCCCCTTGATCGCATCACCGAAATCGCCATAGGAGCGGAAAGTGTCTTTAACCACCTCCTTGAACAGCTTTTCGATGCCCTCGTCGATCAGTTCGCGCGGACGGTCGGACTGGGCGTATGCGGTGACGCGCTCGGCCAGCAGCGCTTGAAGGGTTGTATCGCTCATTTGATGCTCCATGTTTGCTCGGTTGCTCGTCAGTGCCGGACCACCACGTCCGGCAGACCATCCCGGCCAGGCCGGGGCGGTTTCGCTTAGTTGAGAACGCGGTCTGCGGCAGGCATGTCTTTCTCAGCACGTCGTTGCTCGCACTTTGGGCAACTGCACTTGGCTTTCCCCGACAGCTTGAAAGCAGCGCGAGAGACGATTGCCGGCAGGACGGCGGTCAGCTCATCGGACACCAATTGCGCAAGCGGCCTGGACTCTTCCGGGCTACTGAGCGTGATACCGATCACGCCGTTTTCGTCAGTGACCTTGATGGTGAACTCAGACATGGATTGGTCTCCTTAGCGCTGTCGGGTGAAGTTGATGCGGAAGTCGCGGGCGATCTGCCTGGCTTGCTTCTCGGTGATGCCGATCGCGTTAGCCGCGGCTGACGGCGACGCGCCAAGTGCCACCTGCGCCATCAGCCGCGCAGCCAACTGATCAGTAGGCAGGAGCTGCGCAGGCTGGGGACGCTGTGGCTTGGCTTGAGCTGTCAGGGGCTTTGGCATCGTTTGTGGACGGGTTGTCGTCGGCTTGCCTAGGAGGCGTTCAAGCGGGGTCGCCTTAGCTGGCGACACGGTGAACTTGCTGGACGGCTCACGCATCTGGTGCCCGACTTGTTGAACCTGGCCGCCTGCAGCGAGGAATGCCTCGGTTTGCTCAGCCAGCACTTGTCGCAGCTCGTCGCGCTCGTCGGACCGGGTCGGGTTGTTCTCGAACTTGATTTCTTTGCGTTCATCGAAGTCCACGTCATTCATCCTCTTCGAGTTCATCATTGGTGTTCTTTTCCAGCGTCAGCGGGAGCTTGCGGAACATCTGCAGGGCCACATCGACACCGAGCAGCAGACCGGTGCGCATTTCCTTGGTGAGGACGAGAGGCTGACCATCTGGTCCTCGTGCCTGGATTTCCGCCCCAGGCTCGGCGCTGGCGATCAGTTCCAGCTGCTCGACGCGGCTGCCGTGCCACTGCTGCAGCATCTCAACCATGGCGACGATTCTTTCGTCGTTGGTGTAGGCAACAGAGTCGCCCTCGGCCGTTTTCGGCTCCGGCGAACGCAGGCGATCCAGCAGCTCAGCGGCCTGCACGGCCTTGTCGCCGGTCATGACGGCAATGAGGTAGTCGAGGCCGGAGTTCAGCTCCAGGTGCACGACATCGCAGATTTCGCCGTCGATCAGTTCCGCGTCATTGAGCAGATCCAACAGCGTGGTCTTCGGCCAGGTCATCTCAGTGAGCAGCCCCATCACTTCACCTCCAGGGCAGCGATAACGGCGATGTCCAGGCTGATCGGGCGGTACAGCTCGCTGTCCGCGATGCGCTCATAGATGCGCACGTACTCTTTCGAACTGGTGACCTGGACGGCTTCGCTGATCGCCTTCATGGCGCGCTGCCAGCGCACGTCGGCGATCTCCAGGCGGCGAAGGGCCAGAACGCTGGCGGTACGGATCTCGCCCTTGGTGTCGGTTCGGAATGCATCGTTGACCAAGGTGACCACTTCGGGGCGGGCGCCCTCGGTCCACTCAGCCAGGCACTCGTCGATCAGGGAGCGGGCCGCCTGCAGGCGCTCGTCGAAACTGATGCTGTCCTGCACGGCAATTTGCAGCTTGTAGCGGCCGTCAAAGCTGAGCAGCGTGACGTTGCCTTTCTTGCCGCCGACCTTGGCGCCGTACTCTTCGAAGCTCATCTCGACGAAGGCCCGAACATCGCCGAACACCTTGGCCTTGAAGGTGGCCAGCATGGTGTTGAGGGCTCGGGCCGAGTTGACCAACTCCAACACCAGGCGGTCGCGCTCCTGGTCGATCGGCTTGATCATGGTTTCGTGGATCAGTCGGCCTTGAGCGTCTCGGCGGTAGCCTTCTGGAATGGTTTGTGTGTGTGGCATAGCGCGTTCCTTAGATCTGGTAGTTGCGGTACGTGATGGACTCGTGCCAGTCGAGGGTGACCCCTTGGAACTGCACGGTGAAATGTGTGCTGCCTGCGGAGGCTGCACGGTGGAAGCCGCTGACCAGGCGCTCGGCCAGCAGCTTCTGGCCGCCCTCCGCAGTGACCTGCAGGCGGTTTTCGTTGGGGAAAAAGCCGGCGATCTTGACCCCCAGCCGCTGCAGCTCGCGGGCGGTTTCGTTGAACGTGCCCAGGCTCTTGGCAAGTTCAGGCGTCAGGACTTTCAGGCTGTCAGTGGTGGCCATCGGGTTGCTCTCCACATGCAGGGTTGTGCGGGCAGTGCTGGCATGCGCGCCAGCCCGGCATCGCGTGGGGGTTGTGAGTTGGGGCGGGTTTTTCGCGGAAGTTTTGGCACTGCTCGACGGTGACGACCTCACCGACTGCCACGCAGTCGATGCGCCCCAGTGCCTCGATCACACGACGCTCTACGCCCGCAGTGGTCGTCGCTGGGTAGCGGTTGAGCAGGACCAAGGTGACAGCGGTGCGGCTCATGCCAATGCGAGCACCGGCACGGGTGCGGTTGGACTGCTCGACCTCGCGGGCCAGCAGCGTGACAAACAGCGGTGGCTGATCACCCCAGGCGCTCAGGTCAAGGCGGGCGGGCTGGGTCATACCTCGATCTCCAGCTCTTTCTCAGTGCGGGCGACCAAGTCACGGGACGCTCCCCCCGAGCGTTCGTCCACCAGCCACTCACGCAGCAAGGCACGCATACGCTCGGCCTCGATCCGGTAGCCGTTGAGTTCAGCCAGGTTCGGTTGCTCGCCCTTGGTCCAGACCACGCGATCAATGTTCGGATCGAACAACTGGCCGGTGTCGATGCGCTGGTAAACCGGGTGCAATGGGCCGGTGTTACGCGAGGCAATGAGCGTGTAGCGCGCAGGTTTACCTGGGATGCCATCGGTGCGAGCGAGATAACCCGCGTTGGCCAGGTATTGCAGGTAGACGCGGGCACTCTGCTCAGTGATCGACGTTCCACCTGCAGCAGCCATGGCGACAGCTTCTTCGGCGTTCAGCTCACCCGTGATGCGCAGCGCCCGCCAGATGCACTCGTAGCCATCGGGGGCAAGTCGTTGACCGTCTTTGTTGACCCGTGGGGCTTCGACGCCTTCGTCCTTGAGGAGCAGCCAGGTGCCTGGCTCGCTGGACCTGGCCAGCACGCCCGCCCGCTCAAGGGAATACAGGTAGCAGCGAACAGTGTTGTCTGTCTGGTTGCTGCGCCGAGCGACGGTGTAGGTATCAGCCTTGCCGTCTGCCTTGATCAACTTGCGCAGCGCTTCCCAGATCTGTTGGCGCTGGGACTTGCCGCCAGTCATCGACAGGTGGGTCGGTCTCTTACCGGAAGGCATTACGCGCTCCTCCGATCAGGAGCCTGGCCAGTGAACCAGCCGCGCTTACCCCAATCCGCCAGGTCGACGTGATCCTTACCGGCCGCTGCAGCTTCGCTGTTAACACGGTGCAGGTTCACGGTGATGCGACGCAGGCAGCCCTTTACGGCCTTGTTCAGGTCATTGAGCAAGTCTTCGGAAAAGGCCACGCCTGGGTAGGTTGCTGTTGCAAGGCGCTGGATATCGCCCAGCGATGCAGGCTGTGCGGGCACCCATTCCAGGACTCGGTTGTGCAGTCGCTCAAGCTTGCCCAGGCTGTTCGAAACGCCTTCCTCACCAATCAGCACAATGGTGCCTTGGCTGGCGTTGTAGAGGTCCGTCAACACGTCGGCTGCGGACTTGGCCAGCAGGTACTGCACGTCGTCGACGATCAGCGGGCGACCGCTACGGCTCAGTTGCTCGGCGACCTGATCGACCATCTGGTACAGGGTACTTTCCGGCTTGATGGACATTTCGCGGAGGATCGCCTGCAGGAAGGCTTTCTTCGTCCAGGTGTGACGGCACTCAACGTAATACGCACGGTACTGGTTGGCGGCGTAAGCAGCGGATACCGACTTGCCGAGGCCGCTTGGCCCATACATCACTACCAAGCCAGGCAGGCCGACAGGGCGTTGCAGGGCGCGACCGATTGCAGCCGACAGCAGACCGACGTTGGTCAATGGAACAATTTTCGTGATCACGGTGTTACTCCCTGATGGTCAAGCGCGGGCCTGTTCGGCCTCGAAGTGGTCGTACATGCGCTGAATGGATTTGAAGTCCGGGTGATTGGGGTAGGAGGCGTGCCAGCGGGCCTCGTCGTCGCTCAGGGCTTCGCCCAGGCGCTGCCGGCTATCGAGCTGTTGCCACCGGTCGTAGCGAGTCATCTCGTTGTCCGGCGCCTTGAACGCGTCGGCTTCCGGCTCATGTGCCAGGGCGACGAACTTCTCGGCCTCCAGCAAGTGCTGCTGGAAGCGGTCGTCTTCGGCTGGACGCTCGATGACACGCAGCTCGACGTCCTTCCCGGTGAGCGTCTTGCCCTTCTGAACGAGCTTGGCGAGCTGGCCGCTCACCCGGCGGTCCTGGTCCTTCACGATGCGAGGCATGGCATCAGATGCGTTGCCATCCAGGATCGCTTGTCCGATCAGGTCGCCATCCAGGGTGAACACCGCCACCGTGCTGGCGTCGCGGTAGTCCCACGCCACCCGCACCTTATCGCCGTGCAGGGGCACCAGATCCTGCAGGAAGTAGTTGGCACCGTTGGTACGCACTACGCCTCGGTAGGTAAAGCGCTCATCCTGTGGGCGTACCAACAACATCGACAGCTCAGTCGATGGTTTCAGTGCCGCGAAGCCTTCCGCTTCGGCTTGGCGCCATGCCTCCATCGGGGAGGGATGGCGGAACCGGCCAGTCTCGCTGTCGCGGATCTTGGTCAGGCCACGGTGTGGCTTATGGTTGTACTCGTCCAGGGCGATGGCCAGGCGTTCGTAGAACTCGTTCAGCGTTGGGATGTGGCGGGGCTGGCTGCCTTTCTTGAGGTCTGCCCGCGAGATCCGGTGCACCTTGTTGCCGGCCTCGCCATCCATGTCAGCGCCGATGTAGCTGTCGAAGTCCTTGGCCAGCCTCACCAAGATGGTTCGGTGGGCACGCTCAATGACGCCCCGTGCTTGCGAGTTATAGGGCAGCGAGTGAGTCATCTCGCCCCCGAGTCGCTCGACCACTTCGCGGATGGTGTCGTTGGCGAAGCCACTGCCGTTGTCCACGTAGAAGACGCGGAACATTCCGACACGGCTGATGCCGCTGTGCAGCGCGTCCAGCGTGGCCAAGGTGGACTCCGCCACGTTGATGGCGAAGCCCACGATGCGGCGGGTTGCCCAGTCGATGATGCTGGTAACTTCCGGTCGGAAGATCTGGCCGCTGTTGGGGTTGATGACCTCGGCGTCGAACTTGTGCCCGTCAGCGACCCACACGTCGTTCGGCCACATGTGATCGGTGAGGCGCTTGTTATATGGCAGCAGTGCCTTGGCCTCGCGTGGCCCCATTCGGCCTATTTCACGTGCCTGCGGGGATAGCTTGGCCAGGAAGCGCTGCACCGCATGCAGACTCGGCGCCCCAGGGTATTCGCGCTGGAATGCCAAATATGCCGCTTGGGCGGTTGGCTTCTGGGGACGCTGGTAGTGCTTGAGGAAGTCGGCTGCCCAAACCGGAACACTCATGTTCGGCTTGCGTCGGGCCGGCGCCAGGGCAATTTCCCCGTGCTTGCGATAGTCCGCCAGCCAGCGCTTGAGGGTGCGCTCGCTCAGGGCGCGGTCGGCGTTCTTGCGGTCATTCGCACGCTCGGCCCGCTCGGCCAAGTAGGGGCTCAGGCCGCCAGTGCGCGCCAGGCCTACCAAGGTATCGATGGCCCGTTGCTGGGAGACGACCTTGCTCATCCGCTCGATTTCGCGGATCAGCACCAAGCGTGCCGCCATCACCGAACGCTGATCATCATTCAAGCGTGACTCTGTATAGGCGTCACGCTTAGGTGAATTAACAACTTGGGCTGCGCCTGGCTGTTGCAGCTGTTGCGCCGGGGCTGGCTCTTGTTGCGCAACTTCGCGCATCAGCAAAGCGACCTGAGTTGCCTCGGGTAACACGGCAAAGCGGTACTCGACAGCTTTACTACCCAAACGGCCCTGGCCTTCCCAGCCCTCACGCAACGCCGCTTTTTTCACGCCGCGCTCAGAGCCTGGCATTCCTGGCAACCCGGCAAGCTCTTGCGCTGTGAACCAGTTACGCATGATCACCTCCGAGCATCCGCTTGAGGTCGCGGGCTTGGCGCCCAGCCTCCTCACGTGTGCGTTCCAAACGACCCAGCTCAGCCAACAGGGCGTCACGCCCGTAAGCCACTCGGCCGCCACGTTGAGCAACCAGCCAGTTGGTGAGGATGTGGGTAGCGCAGACCTCTTCGAGGAGGGCAACTCTATAGAAAGGCAGGTTGTGGTCCGTGCGGGCCGGGCTCGACCAGGCGTCCAACATGGCCTTGCTCACATCGTCGCCAGACAGACGAGACATGCGTGCAGCGACTTCGTAACGGTCGATATCGGTGGACTTGAGCATCTCCGCCACCAGCTCGCTGACCTGAACCGAGTAGTTGCCCTGGCCAGGCACAGCCAGGACTGGCTGCGGGATCGCGAAGAGATCGAGGGTACGATCATCCTTGAGGGTGCGCATGTTCAGCCCCTCCGCACTTTTTTACAGTGTCCAAGGTCATAAGCTGCGCTATCCTTTAGCACTTTCGCTGGACGAGTCTCACTAAGGTTCGGCCGATACCGAACTGGTGCGCCGTTGGATTCCCAGCGCTCTGGCCAAATTTGGCCAGGCGCCAGGCCCAACGCAGCTGCGATAGCACGCTCGACGCTTGGATACGGCAAGCGCTTAGCGTTCTTGACAGCGCTACCGGTGACGTTGAGATCCCTGGCGATCTTGGCCAGCGACGTGCTTTTCATACGGAGTTGAAACTTGATCCACTCCCAGCGGCAATCTGGGTCAGTGGGGATGTCAGCTATGTTCATGTCTACGTCCATTGGACCGCCCGGCAAGGCGGTTTTTTTGGGGTGTCTAACGTGTCCTAGGACATAAACATAGCTAACCAGGAATGCGGAATCAAGCTAAACAGCTAGTTCCGTTTGGTTTTTTCACTAGCCAAAGTTAGCGAGATAGCAAATCCCAATGAAATCAGGCGGTTACACCCAATCGGAATTCACGGAACAAGGAGAGGTATCGGTTCCGTTTAGCCCGGTAGCAATCGGAACTCGGATTGAGGAGCTTGCTGCGCGTGTAGGGGGTAAGCGAGAGCTAGCTAACCTGTCAGGCATTCATGAAACTCAGCTGTACAAGTACATCAAAGGCGCCAATGCCCCGAGCATAGCCGTTGCGGTAGCCCTAGCTAACGCGACAGGAGCCAGTTTGGACTGGTTGTTACAGGGCAAGACCGGCCCCGCTGTTGCAGTTGGGGCGGAAGATGAGGCCTATGCCTTCGTTCCGCTGTACGACGCCCGCTGCAGCGCTGGTAACGGCGCGTGGAACGAGCGCAGCCGCGTACTGGTCAACCTGTCATTCACGCGCTACAGCCTGCGCAAGAAAGGGTTTAACCCATCAGATCTGGCTTGTTTGAGGATCGATGGGGATTCGATGACCGGACTGCTTGAGGACGGCGACACCGTCATGGTGGACCTGAGCCGCAACTCGCTTGAGGGTGAGGGTGTCTATGTGGTGATGCTAGATGACCACCTCTACGCGAAACGCCTACAGCGGCAGTTCGACGGCTCTGTGCTGATCATCAGCCACAACAAGGCGTACAAGGAAATGACCGTGCCTAGAGATCGCCTGGACGAACTCCAAATCATTGGGCGCGTGGTATGGGCTGGCGGCTGGATGACCTGAGAGGTGATGGGGGATGGGCCAGAATCGACCGACACAGCGGCTGCGCCGCGAACTGCTCGACCTGGCCTGTCACCAGGAAGCCCTGGCAGGTAAGCTCGCCCACATTGCTGAGGCGCTACCAGGTCGACAAGGTCTGCCGCTTCTGGAGTTATTGGCCGAGATTCACGCTGACGCCGACCAGCTCAAGACGCTCGCTGATGAAGTGAAGCAAGGTCGGGTTTCTCGCCTCAAACCCTAGTGCCAAATACCCCCGCCAAAACGTCCGCCAGGCTGTTTTACGAGATTTGGCACTACTCTATCCCTCCCTGGCACTACAACCCTTCCGAACCCCGCGCCCCGCCTGGTCTGCCCGGATTAACCCAGGTCATCCCACAAAGACCCACCACTCCTTTGACATATGCCATCTCTACCGCTTGCCCACACCTACGCTGCGCTCCGGGGTCCCCTCGCTCCGGTGCCTTCCGGGCCCGCGCGGCCTACGACTTGCTGCGCAAGTCTACATCTCGCGCCTTCGGCTACGCCGAAGGGTGCTGCGCACCAGGGCCCTCCAGTCACCTCCACTCGGCCTCCTGAAGTCGCAATTTGTGTTGCCTGGACTATTGCGCGCTTAGAAGCAAGAGCAAAAACAGATCAAAAACAGATCAAGAGCAGATCAAGAGCAGATCAAGAGTAGTAATGCGGCTATCTAGATTTGGCTGTTGTATATGTGTTGTTTATTCGGGCCCTATCGCCGGCAAGCCGGCTCCCACAGGTACAGCGCAAGTCAAAAATTTCGCACTAACCTGTGGGAGCTGGCTTGCCAGCGATTGCAATCCTGAGTTCCCAACCAATCCAACTAGCGACAGCTAACGCCAGCCCAGGCGCCGCCCCTAACTTCGCGACTTCAGGAGGCTGAGCGCAGGCGTCTGGAGGGCCCTGGTGCGCAGCACCCTTCGGCGTTAGCCGAAGGCGCGAGATGTAGACTTGCGCAGCAAGTCGGAGGCCGCGCGGGCCCGGAGGACGCCGGAGCGAAGGGACCCCGAAGCGCAGCGTAGGGGCCGTATGATGGGAGCGAGCGGCTTTGGTTACTTTGGCCAAGACCAAAGTAACCCGCCGTAAGGGCGGAAAGGTGACTATGCGTCGATAAAGCTAATGAATGCGCATACCTTATAAAAACAAATCAATCACCAAACAAACAATTCAACATTCAACATTCAACATTCAACATTCAACATTCAACATTCAACATCCAACATCCAACATCCAACATCCAAAATTCTCAGCCCGAGTCAAACCACATCAACGATCAAGAACTCTCCCGCTGCATCAACTCAAACCCCAGATCCTGCTGCTCAGCCACCACCCGCTTACCATCAAGCATCGCCAACAACGCCTGCGCCGCCCCCCGCCCAACCGCCGCCCGCGGCGTACGAATCGACGTCAACGGCGGCACCATGTGCGCCGAAGCCGGCAAATCGTTGAACCCGATCATCGCCACCCGCCCAGGCACCGCAACCCCCTCACGCAGCGCCTGCAGCACCGCCCCCTGCGCCAGGTCGTCGTTGCAGAAGAAAATCCCATCCACATCCGGCGCCTGCGCCAGCAAACGGCTGAACAACTCACCACCCAAACCAATCGATGAAGGCTGCGGGTCGAGCATCTCCAGCTCCGGCGCCTGCAAACCAGCCTCCGCCAGAGCCTGACGGAAGCCCTCGGCACGCTGCATCACCCTCGGGTCCAGTTGCGCCGCGATGAACCCCAGCCGCCGCCGCCCACGCGCAATCAGATGCTGCGCCGCCGCACGCCCGGCCTGGTGCTGAGAGAACCCAACCGACAGAGCCCCCGCTTCACCACCCAGCTCCATCATATGCACGCAGGGCACATGGCTGGCCGCGAGCAACTGCCGCGACCCCTCACTGCGCTCAAAACCGGTGAGCAACATGCCGCAAGGTTGATAGGCCAGATAGTTGCGAATCAGGTTCTCTTCCTCGGCAATATCGTAGTGATAGTTGCCGATCAGCACTTCCAGGCCACGCGGGCGCATCACCTCGTGAATGGCTTCGAGGGTGTCGATGAACAGCTGGTTCGACAATGACGGAATCAGCACCACCACCGATTGGCTGCGCGCCGAGGCCAAGGCCCGCGCCGCCGGGTTGGCAACGTAGCCCAGGCTGCCTGCTGCCGCCATGACTTTGGCCACCAATTCCGGGGCGACAGTGCTGACCCCGCGCAGGGCGCGGGAAGCGGTAATAGGGGATACCCCGGAAAGCCTGGCGACTTCCGCCAGAGTGGGACGACCTGTGGTACGCGAGCCGATGCGAGACATGAATGTTGTAATTTTACTACTTGCAGGAATGGGGAACGGTCACTAAGGTAGCGCTGTCTCTGGATGCAGGCAATGCAATCTTGGTAGCAGCCATGCATGCAGCGTCCATACTGCCTAAGACAAAATCAATAACACCCGGGAGGGTGGCGCTCGCACTCTCGTTTCGCCTCGGCCGAGACAGCGCTATCTCACCCAGCAGGAGGTACCGATGAACTTTCCCCTGTCCGCGATAGTGGTGATGGGTGTGGCTGGATGCGGCAAAAGCAGCATCGGCGCCGCCATCGCTGCGCGCAGCGGCGGTCGCCTGGTCGAAGGCGATGCTTTCCACCCCGCCAGCAACATTGCCAAGATGAGCGCCGGCATCCCCCTGGACGATGACGACCGCGCCGGCTGGCTGGTGCGCCTCGGCGAAGAGCTTCAGGCCATCATCAAAGCCGGCGAACGCCCGATCCTCACCTGCTCGGCACTCAAGCGCCGCTACCGCGAAACCTTGCGCCAGGCCGTGCCAGAGCTGGGCTTCGTATTCCTCGAACTGACCCCGCAGGAAGCCGAAAAGCGCGTACTCGCCCGCCCCGGCCACTTCATGCCGGCCAGCCTGATCGACAGCCAGTTCGCCGCCCTGGAATCACCGCTGGGCGAACCCCTCACCCTGGCGCTGGATGCCACCCGCCCGATCGAAGCCCTGGCCGAGACCGTGCATGACTGGCTAAAGCCCTGCGGTGAGCGGCCCCTGGCGCGGACTGCCTGACCCGGCGGTTTTCCGGCTCACCAAAGATAGCGCTACCTCGCCACCTGAAAGTGGCGAACGCTCAAAACCAAGCTACGCCAAAACAACAACGACAAGACCGAGGCTTACGAACCATGTTCGGACTGGCTACTGATACCTTCCTGTTGCTCGACGCGATGGTCACCATCATCGGGCTGATCCTGCTGATCACCCATTTCAAGGTCCACCCCTTCGTTGCCCTCACCCTGGCCGCAGGCTTTCTAGGCCTGACCTCCGGCATGCCGGTGGCCAAGGTGATGAAATCGTTCCAGGACGGCTTTGGCGGCGTGCTGGGCTTTGTCGGCATCGTCCTTGCGCTGGGCACCATGCTCGGCAAGCTGATGGCCGACTCCGGCGGTGCCGACCAGATCGCCCAGACGCTGATTCGCGCGTTCGGCAAGCAGAAAGTGCACTGGGCAATGATGTTCGCCGCCTTTCTGGTGGGCATCCCGCTGTTCTTTGAAATCGGCTTCGTGCTGCTGATTCCCTTGGTGTTCATCGTCGCCCGCCGCTCCGGGGTGTCGCTGGTGAAGATCGGCATCCCGCTGCTGGCCGGCCTGTCGGTGGTGCACGGCCTGGTGCCGCCGCACCCGGGGCCATTGCTGGCGATCGGCATCTTCCATGCCGACATCGGCAAGACCATCTTCTACGGCCTGCTGGTGGCCCTGCCCACCGCCGTCATCGCCGGCCCGCTGTTCGGTAACTTCATCTCGCGCTACATCCCCGGCAACCCTTCCCAGGAGCTGATGGACCAGATCGCCCGTGAGTCCGACCAGAAGAACCTGCCCAGCTTCAGCGTGACCTTGATCACCGTGCTGCTGCCAGTGGTGCTGATGCTGCTCAAAACCTTCGCCGACGTGGTACTGCCGGCCGAGCACATCGTGCGCCAGTGGATGGACCTGATCGGCCACCCGATCACCGCACTGCTCGCCGCCCTGCTGCTGGCCTTCTATACCTTCGGCTCGGCGCGCGGTTTCAGCCGCCAGCAGATCATGAAGATGCTCGACCAGAGCCTGGCCCCCACTGCCGCGATCGTGCTGATCGTCGGCGCCGGCGGCGGCTTCAAACAGATGCTGGTGGATACCGGCGTGGGCAACGTGATCGGGCAAATGGCCGTGCAGGCCGAGATTTCGCCGATCATGCTGGCCTGGCTGGTGGCTGCGGTGATCCGCATTGCCACAGGTTCAGCGACAGTCGCCACCATCACCGGCGCCGGCATCGTC
Organism: Pseudomonas sp. GZD-209; assembly: GCF_049310485.1. Classification (NCBI taxonomy): domain Bacteria; kingdom Pseudomonadati; phylum Pseudomonadota; class Gammaproteobacteria; order Pseudomonadales; family Pseudomonadaceae; genus Pseudomonas; species Pseudomonas sp. GZD-209. The sequence goes on along the minus strand of NZ_JBMOWQ010000003.1, from coordinate 30,191 downwards.
GCACCGGTGATCGACCTGGTGCCGGGCGTCAACCGCGAACTGCTGGTGCTGGCCACCGGCGCGGGCTCGCTGATCCTGTCCCACGTCAACGACGCCGGCTTCTGGCTGGTCAAGCAGTACTTCAACATGACCGTGGCCGAGACCTTCAAGACCTGGAGCATGATGGAGACCATCCTGTCGGTGGTAGGCATCATCTTCATCATGTTGCTGGCCCAGGTGGTGTGACCGTTGATCAGGGCCATGGCAACTTGCTGACGAGGGCGTGGCCCAAGTGAGACAGCGGCCCCGCGCAAGCGGGGCCGATTTCTTTCTGTCGCAAGGAGCTTGCCCGATGAACCGATCCTTCCTGTTCGCCGCCCTGCTTGCATCGCCCCTGGCGTTCGCCGCCGGTACCGGCGCCACCTACCCCGACGATCCGCACAACCCAGCACCACAGCCGGGCGTGGACAGCACCCTCAACCCGATCGAGAAACCCATGCCTCGGGACACCGACCCGCGGATCAAGGGCTATGACACGGACAGCCCTGCGGCCCGGCAGAATGATGATCAGGATCTGCCGGGGCTGGGGGAAAGTGGCTCAGAGGGCATGGGGCGCCAAGGTGAAGGTGCCAGCGGCAAGCCTTGAGGCAATAGCCTGCCCCGCGGCTTGCTTGGCGTGGCCCTGAGCCAACCGGTAAGGCCAAAATCGTGGGACAAGCCCGCTCCCACGGTCTCTGTCAGGGCCCATACGGCGCATCACCACTGCCGCTTGTCTGGCCGCGTCAACCCCAGTTTTTCGATCTTGTAGCGCAGCATGTCCCGCGACAGCCCCAGCAGGCGTGCCGACTTGGTGACATTCCAGTCGGTGCGGTCGAGGGTGCGGCACACCATGTCGCGCTCCATGTCCGGCAGGCTGCCAGCGGTTTCCGGTTCATGCCGAGGCAGCTCGAAGATGGCCGCTGGCGCCGGCTGGGCTATGGGTTCGTCAACCAGGGTCAGGCACAGGTTCAACTGGTGCGCACCGATCACCTCGCTGGGTGCCAGCAATACGGTCTGCTCAAGCATGTTGCGCAGTTCGCGGACATTGCCCGGCCAGCTGTAGCCGAGCATCATCGCCTCGGCCTCGGCGGAAAAGCGCAGCCCAGGCTTGCCGTAGCGTCGCCCGTGGTGGGCGAGGAAGTGCCGCGCCAGGCGCAGGATGTCCTGGCCACGGGCATACAGCCGGGGCACCTTGAGGGCGATGATGCGCAGGCGGAAGAACAGGTCGCGACGGAACTTGCCCTGCTGCACCATCTGCTCGAGGTTGCAGTTGGTGGCGCTGATCACCCGCAAATCGACCTTGCGCTCCTTCACCGCGCCAATGCGGCGAATACTGCGGTCTTCGAGCAGCTTGAGCAGCTTGGCCTGCAACACCAGGTCCATCTCGCCGATCTCGTCGAGGAACAGGGTGCCGCCATCGGCCGCCTCGACCAGGCCCACGCGGCGCTCCTTGGCATCGGTGAAGGCGCCCTTTTCATGGCCAAACAGTTCGGCTTCCAACAAGTTGGCCGGGATCGACGCGCAGTTGAACTCGATGAAAGGCCCCTTGGCGCGGCTGCCGTCGAAATGCAGGGCGCGCGCCACCAGCTCCTTGCCGGTGCCGGTTTCGCCTTCGACCAGCACAGGCGGAAGATCGTCGCTGGCCATGCGCCGTTCGGCATCGAGCACCTGGCGCAGGGTGTGCTTGAGCTCGAGCATGACCGGCGATTCGCCGATCAGCGCCTGCAACCCCGACTTCTGCGCCTCGCGTTCCTGATAGAACGACAGCGTACGCTCCATGCGCTCGGTGGCCAGGGCCTTGTCCAGCATCAGCTTGAGCTCGGCCAGCACCACCGGCTTGGTGAGGTAGTGGAAGGCGCCCTCCTTCATGGCCAGCACGGCGTCCTCGACGTTGCCGTAGCCGGTCATCATGATCACCTTGAGCTCCGGGGCCTGGGCCACCAGGGTGCGCAACAGGTCATGGCCGCTCATGCCGGGCAGCGAGTTGTCGGTGATGACCGCGTCAGGCTGGGCCCGCTTGATCTGCTCCAGGGCCAGCTCGGCGCTGTGGCACACCGTCACCTCGAAGCCTTTGAGTTTCAGGTAGGTGCAAATGTTATCGGCGAGGATTTCGTCATCCTCTACCACCAGGATGCTCTGATCCATGGTCCCCTCCCGCTGCAAGATTGAAAGTAAGGCTGACGCGGGTTCCTTCCTCTTCGCGGCTGCTCAGTTCGACCGAACCGCCAAAGCGCTCCATGATGCGTTTGACCAACGCAAGGCCGACACCCAGGCCGCCCTGCTTGGTGGTGAAAAAGGGTTTGAAGACCATGCGTTTCTGCTGCTCGGTCATACCTTTGCCGGTATCGCTGAGCAGCAGCTGGGCCTGCTGCCCATCCAGCGTCAGCACCTCGGCACGCAACTCGCCGCCCTGGGGCATCGCTTCCAGCGCGTTGGCGAACAGGCTGTTGAGGATCTGCGTCAGTTGCAACGGCTGGCTGGCCACCCACTGCTCAGCGGGCCCGCTGAAGCTGAAGCACACAGCGTTACGCTGGATCTGTGGGGTGAACATCTGCCGCGCATCCTCGATAGCGGCGACCAGGTCGACGGCCTCGGGCTCGTCACTGGCCGGGCGCAGCGACACCAGCAGGTCGCGCACCCAACGTGACATGCGGTCGACCTGGGTAACGATGTCACCGATATTCTTCTGCGCCGCCGGGTTGGCGATCTCCTGGGCCAGCTCGGCGCTCGAGCGTATGTTGGCCAGCGGATTGCGCAGGCTGTGGGCCAACGCCGAGGACATCTCGCCAAGGGCGGCATAGGTTTCGCTCGCCACCAGGCGATCCTGCTGGTGGTGCAGCATGCCCGCAGCCCGGCGCACGATCCAGAACAGCCCGAAGTAGATCAGCCCACCACCTGCCAGGGTTGAGCCCCAGATCAGCACATAGCCACGCTGGATGCGCCGCACCAGGTCCTGTGGCTCCTTGTAGATCTCGACCATGGCCAGCACTTGCTCGCCCTGGCTGTCGAACAAGGGAATGTAGTTCTCGATGAACAGGTGGCGCGGCTCGCGCTCGAACTTCTGCTCTTCGCGATCCTCGTCTGCCTTGTGGTAACTGGCCGAGACCGATTTGCGCGAGCGGAATGCATGCTCGAGGTCGTCATCATCATCGATGCGCTTGCCGATCAGTTGCACATTGGTCGACCAGACCACCGTACGGTCACGGGCATAGACGTTGGCCAACAGCGTGTCGGGCAGGTGCTCGACATGATCGAGGAACTCCACCCGGGTCGACTCGGCGAGCTGCGGGGTGAACTGCAGGTGCTGCTGGTCGAGCCGTGGGTCGAGCAGCTCGCCCATGGTGATGCCCGGCGGCAATTGCGAATGGCGTACCTCGGCCTGGGCCATGGCCTGGATGAACTGGGCGGTGAGCATGGCATCGCGCTCGACGCTGTCACGCACCACGAAGCGTGTCGACGCATAGCCAAGGCCAATGGCCACCGAAGCGATGATCAGCAGGCTGACCAGTGAAAACCAGCGCAGCAGGTTGAACTCGCGTAACGGCGCAGCCTGCCCGGTCGAGGGCGCAGCGGATTTGTCGGGGGCTTCGTCCTGCAGTGTCTGCATCGCCTGATTCCCGCCTGGATACTGCCGAGGATGGCCTGCGCTACGCGCAGTAGCACATTGATGGCTGCCGACCATGGTGCCGGCCTTGGCCGAAGGTTAGATGATGGAAAGCAAGATTTTGGCCAGTACTTAGCTCATTCAAATATTCATTGATAATCAGGTAGTTAACGAACACTCATAAAGTAAGTTGGATAAATGTTCCCCACATTTGGGTAATCTTCACCCAACATTTGCAACCCCAATGAAATCACGTGCTTGCGCAATGCCACCGGTATCCATGTCATGACTGGGCCAGGCGGAAGTTGAGCGACACCCGGGTACCGACACCTTCATAACTGCTCAACCTCACCGAGCCGCCAAAGCGCTCCATGATCCGCTTGACCAGCATCAACCCCACCCCCAGGCCACCCTGCTTGGTGGAAAAGAACGGCCGGAAGGCCAGGCGCTGTTGCTGCTCGCTCATCCCCCGGCCGGTGTCCGAAAGGCGCAGCGTCAGGCTGCGTCGATCGTGGCGCACCAGCTCCACCCGCAGCTCGCCGCCCTGCTCCATCGACTCCAGGGCATTGGCGATCAGGCTATTGAAAATCTGCCCGAGCAACACCGGCTGCCCAAGCACCTGCACTTGCGGCAATTCGGCCAGGCGCACCTGCACGCTGTTGCGCCGCAGCGCCGTGTCATAGGCTTGCAGGCTGGTCTGCAGGGCCTGGCCCAGGTCCACCGGCACCGCCTCTTCACTCAACGGGCGCAGCGACTGCAACAGCTCACGCACCCAGTGCGACATTCGGTCGACCTGGTTGATGATGTCATTCACATGCTTTTGCGCCGGGCCCTCGTCGAAGGCCTGGGCCAGCTCGGCGCTGGAGCGGATGCTGGCCAGCGGGTTGCGCAGGCTGTGGGCCACCGCCGAAGACACCTCGCCCAGGGCAACGAAAGTCTCGTTGCCGATCAGCCGCTTCTGCTGCACGGCCAGCAAGCGCGCGGCCCGGCGCATGATGCCGTACAGCCCGGCATAGACCAGGCCGGCGCCCACCACCACGGCCAGCCAGATCAACAGCAGGCCATGCTCGATGCGCACGATCAGGTCGTGGGGCTCCTTGTAGATCTCCACCATGGCGGTGACTTGATCGTTATCGGCATCGAACAGCGGGATGTAGTTTTCGATGAACAGCTGTTCAGGCGGGGTGACGAACTTCTGCTCACTGCGCGCTTTATCGAAATCGTGGTAACTCGCCGACACCCGCATCTTGTACTCGAAGGCCCGGTCGAGGTCGTCGTCGCCCTCGATCAGCTTGCCCACCAGCGCCGGGTTGCTCGACCAGATCACCGTGCGGTCGGGGGCATAGATGTTGGCCAGGAGCATGTCCGGCAGGTGAGCGATATGGTCGAGAAATTCGCCTCGGGCCCTGCGCCGAGCCTCGGGGTCGACATCCGGCATGCCGTGATCGGTACGCGGGTCGATCAGCTCGCCCATGGTGCGCACATTGGGGATCGATACATGGCGTACTTCGGCGTCGGCAATCGAGGTGATGAATTGGGCGGTCAGCAACGCATCGCGCTCGACGCTCTCGTCGATGATGTAGCGGCTGGAGATCAACCCCAGCCCCACAGCCACCGAAACGATGAACGCCAGGCTGACCCAGGCATACCAGCGCAGCAGGTTGAATGGCCGGCGCGCCGTGCTGGCCTCGGCGGCGGGCATGAGTGTGTCGGGACGGGGGGCGAGGTCCATGGCGGGCTCCGCGGCTGGGCACCTGATTCAAGGTTATAGCCCAGTGTTGGGGAAACCATGATGGTTTTACGCCACTGCCCGCTACTTTCGCGACCAAGGGGCCCGCCAGGCCACCAGGCTACAGCGGCGAATCTTCGGCCAACCCCCGCAACAGGCGGTAATCACGCAGCACGTTGGGCACATAACGCCGCGTCTCGGCAAACGGCGGCACCACCTTGCCGCGGCTGAGCACCGCTTCGGGCCCGGCGTTGTAGGCGGCGACGGCCAGGGTGATGTCGTTGTCGAACAGGGTCAGCATGCGTTTGAGATAGCGTGCCCCGCCCTGCACATTGGACTTCGGGTCGAGCACGTCCTTGACCCCCATCTCCTTCGCCGTATCCGGCATCAACTGCATCAGCCCCGCCGCGCCCTTGGGCGAACGCGCCTTGGGGTTGTAGCCCGACTCGGCCTTGATCAGCGCATGCAGCAGTGCCTGGGGCACATCGTTGGCCAGGGCGGCGGCGGCCACCAGGTCGGCATAGGGCCGGCCCGTGACCAGTTGTGCATTGGCCGGCCCGCCGTCCGCTGTCGACTCACTGATCACCCGCTCGTACTGCCGGCCTGGCCGGTGCACGTTGGACAGGATGAAGCCGCCCTTGCCGTCGCTGGCGATGTACACGTCGGCTATCGCCTCCGGCATCACCACTGCCGACATCAATCCCGCTGCCAGGCCTAGAAAACTCAGTCCACGCATGTCGTTCGCCTCCCACCGTGGCCCCCGATGTGGGGGAAATGCCCCGGAAAACCCGGGTGTACGGAGCACGACGCAAGCAGCGTGCCGCTTGCCATCCCGCATGGCGCAAGGCCCCGGCGCAGACGTGCACGGCTGTTGCATGGCAGCTGTGCACACGCAACGGAGGGTTTCCCCATGCAGCGCAGAATCCATGCCCAACAGGGTTTCACCCTGCTCGAACTGCTGGTGGTGCTGGTGGTACTCGGCTTGCTGGCCGGTATCGTCGCGCCCAAGTACTTCAGCCAGCTCGGCCGTTCCGAGGCCAAGGTGGCGCGAGCGCAGATCGAGGGCCTGGGCAAGGCCCTGGACCTGTACCGCCTGGAAGTCGGCCATTACCCCAGCAGCGAACAGGGCCTGCAGGCGCTGACCGTAGCCCCCAGCGGCGAGGCGCGCTGGTCCGGGCCCTACCTGCAGAAAGCCGTGCCGCAGGACCCCTGGGGCCGCCCCTACATCTACCGGCAACCCGGCGAGAACGGCGGCGAGTACGACCTGCTGTCGATGGGCAAGGACGGCCAGCCCGGCGGCGATGGCGAGAACGCCGAGATCACCAGCTGGCAATAAGGAGCCCGGCCATGCGCTATCAGCTCAAGGCCCTGGGCAGCCAGGGCGTGGTGCAACTGCAGGTGGAGGCCGAAGACCTCGAACAGGCGCGGCGCCAGGCCGAGGACCAGGGCCTGCGGGTACTCAGCGCGCGCAGCATGGGCCTTGGGCTGCGCGCCCTGCCCTGGCGTCGCGCGCCGGCGTTCGACCTGGTGCTGTTCAGCCAGGAGCTGACCACCCTGCTCAATGCCGGCCTGCCGCTGATCGACGCGCTGGAAAGCCTGGCCGAGAAATCACCCGCAGGCAGCGCACGCAAGACCCTGGAACAGCTGGTGCGCCAGCTCTATGAAGGGCGCTCGTTGTCCCAGGCCCTGGCCCAGCAGCCACGGGTATTCCCCACGCTGTATGTGGCGCTGGTGCAGTCCAGTGAGCGCACCGGGGCGCTGGGCGATGCGCTGACGCGCTATATCGGCTACCGCCAGCGCCTGGACCTGGTGCGCCAGAAGCTGGTGGGCGCCTCGGTCTACCCGCTGCTGCTGTTGCTGGTGGGCGGTGGCGTGGTGCTGTTCCTGCTCGGCTACGTGGTGCCGCGTTTCAGCCTGGTATTCGAGGGCATGGGCACCGAGTTGCCGTGGCTGTCACGGGTGCTGATGCAGATCGGCCTGTTCCTGCACGCCCAGCAACTGCCCCTGGGGCTCGGTACGCTGGGCGCCATCACCCTGCTGGTCACCCTGCGCCGCCACCCGGCCGTGCGCCGCTGGGCCAGTCGCCAGCTGCGCCGTGTCCCGGCCCTGCACCAGCGCCTGGTGATGTACGAACTGGCGCGTTTCTACCGCTCGCTGGGGATTCTGCTGCAGGGTGGCATCCCCATCCTCACCGCCCTGGGCATGGCCCGGGGGCTGCTGGGCAGCGCCGCCGCCGAGGGCCTGGAACAGGCCAGCCAGCGCGTGGCCGAAGGCTTGCCACTGTCCGATGCACTGGAAGCCGGGCTACTGGTGACACCGGTGTCGCTGCGCCTGCTGCGGGCCGGCGAACAGTCGGGCAACCTCGGCGAAATGCTGGAGCGCTGCGCCGACTTCCACGACCAGGAGATCGGGCGCTGGGTCGAGTGGTTCGTCAAACTGTTCGAACCGCTGCTGATGACCTTCATCGGCTTGTTGATCGGCCTGATCGTGATCCTGATGTACATGCCGATCTTCGAACTGGCGTCGAGCATTCACTGAGCACGGTAGCAAATGGCCACACACCTGGCTTAGCATTCGCGGTTTATCCCAAGAGCCCCGCCACGTGCCGCTTAGCCTGCCGACCCTGATGCTGGTCGCCGTGTTCATCTTCACCCTGATGAGCATTCTCACCCTGCACGCCTGGCGGCGCTGCGCCGGCGACCCGAGCCTGGGCTACCTGGGGGCGATGCTGCTGGCCTCCACGGTTGGCGTGGGGCTGACCAGCCTGCGCGGCCTCGGCGTGGACTACCTGGCGCTGGTGCTGGGCAACAGCGTGCTGTTGGCCGGTGCCGGCCTGGGCTGGACGGCCATGCGCGTGCTCGGTGGGCGCACACCGCACTGGCCGCTGCTACTGGCAGGGGCCGTGTGGTGGTGGCTGTTCAGCCTGTGGCCGGGCTTTCATGACGATCTTGGCCTGCGGGTGAAGGTCTATTCCATCGTGACCCTCGGCTATACCCTGCTGAGCATCGCCGAGCTGAAACGACCACTGGTACACCTGCAGGTGTCGTACACCCCCGCGCTGATTCTCACCAGCCTGCATGCGCTGATCTACTTCACCCGCATCTGGGTCGACGAGGGTGACGCCCTCGACCGGGCGATCACCCAGCAAGCCGGCTCCCCGGCGCTGTTTGCCTTCATCCTGTTTGAATCGATGTTGTTCGCCATCGGTATTTCCTACGTCATCCTGGCGATGGTCCGTGAACGCGCCGAGGTTCAATTGCGGGCCGCGGCCTACAGCGACCCGTTGACCGGCATCGAGAACCGCCGGGCATTCATGGAAGGTGGCGAGCAGCTGCTGCGCGAATGCGCAGCCCGCGGTATGCCGGTAACCCTGCTGCTGTGCGATCTCGACCACTTCAAGCAGATCAACGACCACTACGGTCACCCCATAGGGGACGAAGTGCTGATCGCGTTCGCCAACGAGACGGCGAGCCACCTGCGCCGCGACGATCTGTTCGCACGGATCGGCGGCGAAGAGTTCGCTTGCCTGCTGCGCGGCAGCGACGCCGCTGCGGCCGATGCCGTGGCGCAACGGATCTGCGCCGGGTTTGCCGGGCTGCCGATGCTGGAGCCCGGGCGGCTGGGGGTGAGCATCGGCATCGTCAGCCGCCCGGCACAGGAGTGCGACCTGTCACGGCTGCTGTCGATGGCCGACCATGCGCTGTATGAGGCCAAGCAACAGGGACGCAGCCGGGTGTTGCAATACGCCGGGGCGTGAGCGCCCCCTGCGTAAGATGATCCTGTGCGGGCGACGGTCTTGGCTTGCCTGCACTGGCCTCATCGCCGGCAAGCCGGCTCCCACACAATGAACTTGCACGCTCACTGTAGGAGCGCACAAAGGGTGGTCAGCACGGTCGAGGTGGGAGCTGGCTTGCCAGCGATGGGGCCAGCAGCTGGGCCGACCGGTACTGCTCAATAGTCGAAGCGCTCCACCGCCCGTCGCCGCTCGTTGTCATCGCGCCGGTCATAAATCGCCGTGGTCTGGATATTGGCGTGGTGCGCCAGCTTCTGGGCGATCGACAGGTCATGTTCCTCGATCACCCGAGTGATAAACGCCCGGCGAAAGTCGTGGGGCATGATCTTCGCCCCCACCTGCGCCCCGCGCTGGCGGGCGATGTAATAGATGGCGTGCTTGGTGATGCGCGCGCGGGTGATATGGCTGCCGCGGCGAATGCGGTTGAACAGGAAACTGTCGTCACGCTCGCCGGCCGGCAGGTGCTGGCGGCGCAGCTCGAGCCAGGCCGAGAGTTTATCGAAGGCCCAGGCCGGGGCGTACTTGAGCAACTGGCGATTACCCTTGCCCAGCACCTGCACGCAGCGCTCCTGGAAGTCCACCTGGGCCAGGTCGATGTCCACCGACTCCGACTTGCGCATGCCGGTGCCATACAGCAGCGCGAGGATCGCCGCATCGCGCACGCCCTGTGGCCGCGGGTCGGCGGCGCAAACCTCCATCAGCTCACGGATCAGGCTACGCCGCAGGTTGCGCCCCGGGGGCAGGCGGCTGCCGCTGGCAGGCTTGATCTCGCGGATCTTCAGCAGTTGTTCATGCTCGATCAGCCCCAGCCGCCAGGCCTCGTTCATCACCCCGCGCACGGCATTGACGTACAGCGAAGAGGTGTTGGGGGCATAGCCGTCGGCACGCAGGGCGGCAACCAGGGCGATCACATGGCCGGGCTCGAGGTGGTGCCAAGGCACATCGGCGATGTCGGCATCGACGAAGCCCAGGCGGTCAGCAGCGTCCTGGAGGATATAGCGCATGGTCAGCTGACTGGACGGGGCCAGGCGGGCCAGGTACTGCAGCAGCGGGTTGCGCGCGAGGTCAATCACAACGGGGATCCTGTAGCGAAGCGTTGCTCGTGGTGAAGCAAAGCGTAAAGCGAGTCGTAATGACACACTAAGAAGTCAAAACGACAACAAAATAATCTGGTCAATATGACTCAGCGATGTGCCATCACCTTGATATTCAAGGGGTTGAGCGCTGGCACGGATCGTGATGTTACCCCATTCAACCTCTCTGATCGAACCAAGGGTCCCGCCATGCTTGTCCAGCCGATTGCCGCCCGTCCGCGCCAGGCCCTCTGGGCCCTGGCTTTTCGACCATTCTTCCTCGGCGGCAGCCTGTTCGCGTTGCTCGCCCTGTTGCTATGGGCCGGCGTGCTCACCGGCGCACTGCAGATCACAGCCCCTGGCGGCATGCTCGCCTGGCACCGGCACGAAATGCTGTTCGGCTTTGCCGTGGCGATCGTCGCCGGCTTCCTGCTCACGGCAGTGCAGAACTGGAGCGGCCTGCCCGGCCTCAGCGGGCGCTGGCTGCAGGGGCTGTTCCTGCTCTGGCTGCTGGGTCGCGCCAGTTGGTTCCTGGCACTGCCGCCAGCACTGCTGGTGGCCGTGCATGGCGCATTCCTGCCACTGGTGGCGCTGGCCCTGGCGCGGCCGATCATCCAGCGGCGTTTGCGCAACAACTACCCGATCGTGGCGCTGGTGCTGCTGCTCGCCAGCTGCCAGTGGATCACTCTGCTCGGCTGGCTGAACCAGGACGAGGCCTGGCAACGGCGTGGCGTGCTCGCCGGGTTGTGGCTGGTGGCGGCGATGATGAGTGTGATCGGCGGGCGGGTCATCCCGTTCTTCACCCGCCGCGGCCTGGGCAACATGAGCCCCGCCCCGGCCCGGCCCTGGCTCGACCGCGCATGCCTGCTGGGCAGCGTGGCCCTGCCGATCAGTTACGTGCTCGGCCTCAACGACACGCCACAACCCGCCATGGCGGTGCTGTTCGCTGCCCTCGCCGTGCTGCACGCGGTGCGCCTGGCGTTGTGGCACGACCGTGGCCTGTGGCGGCTGCCGCTGTTGTGGTCGCTGCACCTGGCCTATGCCTGGCTGATCCCGGCTTGCCTGGGCCTGGCCCTGTGGCATGCGGGCGTTGCGCTCAACCCCAGCCTGCCGGCCCACGCGCTGACGGTGGGGGCGATGACCGGGCTGATCGTGGCGATGATGGCGCGGGTCAGCCTGGGGCATACCGGGCGGCCTTTGCAGGTGCCGCGCAGCATCGGCTGGGCGTTTGCCCTGATCCAGCTGGCCGCGGTGGCACGGGTGCTGGTGACGCCCTTCACGTCACTGGGGCTGGGGCTTTCGGTGGTGTTTGGCTGCGCAGCGTTGCTGCTGTTCGTTTGGCACTACCTGCCTATTCTGATGCGGCCCCGTGTAGATGGGATGCCGGGTTAGTCCTGCTGCTGGTTGGTCAAGCCAGATTGGGGCTGCTTCGCAGCCCTTCGCGGGCAAGCCCGCTCCCACAGGTACAGCGTACAGGTCAGGAGATACGCCCCCTGTGGGAGCGCCGAAGCACCGCGAAGAGCGGCAGACTGGGCTACAGTTGAACGGCATCCTTCTCCAACAACGAGACCGCATGGCCTTCCACCACCTGACCCGCACCCACCCCCGTCTCACCCTCGCCACCTTGGCCGGCCTTGCCGGCGCCTGGCTGATCCCGGCCGACGACACCGTGCAGCACATCCTCGCCGGCTGGAACCTCGGGGTCTGGCTGTACCTGCTGATGGTCCTCTGGCTCAGCCTGCGGGCCACGCCCGACAGGGTGCGCAGGGTGGCCCGCGTCGAGGACGAAAACGCCGGCCTGGTGCTGATCACCGTGAGCGTCGCCGCCATCGCCAGCCTCGCCGCGGTGACCCTGCAACTGGTTTCAAGCCGGGGCCTTGCGGGCAACGCCCTGGCCCTGCACTACCTGTACACCGGCCTCACTGTCGCCGGCTCGTGGCTGATAATCGGCTGCATCTTCAGCCTGCACTACGCCCGGCTGTTCTACACCGGCAACCGCCACGAACCACCGCTGCGCTTCGCCGATGGCGAGCGCAACCCGGACTACTGGGACTTCCACTATTTCTCGTTCACCATCAGCGTCGCCGTGCAGACCTCGGACGTGGGGGTCGGCGGGCGCGCCATGCGCCGGGTGGTGCTGGCCCACTCACTGGTAGGCTTCGTGTTCAACACGGCGATCCTCGGTTTCACCATCAACATCGCCGCTGGCCTGCTCGGCTAGCAGGCGCCGCGCACAGGCGGCGATCCGCCGGCATACCTGCTCCAGCACCTCGGCTTCCAGCACCAGGCCCAGGCGTACATGCCCGGCAGCGCTCGGCCCGAAGGCATCCCCCGGCAGCAGCGCCACACCTTGCTCGTCGAGCAGGCGCTGGGCGAAGGCCTGGGCGCTGAGCCCGGTGGCGCGAATGTCCAGCATCACGAACATGCCCCCGGCCGGCCGGTGGGCCTGCACGCCCGGGCAGCCTTCGAGCACCGCGCACACCCGATCGCGCCGCTGGCGGTAAGCCTCGCGCATGCACGCCACTTCGGGCAGTTGCTGCTGCAGCGCCACGCAGGCGGCCTGCATGACGAACTCCGGCAGGCCGAACAGCATCGCCATCGCCAGGTTGGTCAGGTGCTCAGCCAGCGCCAGCGGCCCGATCACCCAGCCAATCCGCCAGCCACTCATGGCATGGGTCTTGGACAGGCTGTCGATCACCACGCAGCGCTCGGCCATGCCCGGCAGGCCCAGCGGGCTGGGCGCCTCGCCTTCATACAGCAGGCCCCGGTAGACCTCGTCGCACACCAGCCACAGGTCATGCTTGCGGCACAGTTGCGCCAGGCGGCGCAGGTCTGCCGGGGGGATCACCGCACCGGTGGGGTTGTGCGGGCTGTTGAGCAGCAGCCCGCGGGTGCGCGGAGTGATGGCTCGGGCCACCGCTTCGGGGTCGAGGCGAAAGCCCTGCTCCGGCCGCACGGCCACCTGCACCGCCTGCGCCCCGCAAGCACCGAGCACGCCGTGATAAGTGACGTACATGGGCTCGGCGACGATCACTTCGTCACCGGCCTCGAACAGGCACTGGAAGGTGGCGTACAAAGCGCATTGGGCGCCAGCGGTGACCACCACCTGGTCCGGGTGCAGCGCCAGCCGGCGCTGGCGCACGATCGCCTCGCGCAGGGCCTGGCTGCCGCGCACATCGCTGTAATGGGTGTCGCCCCGGCGCAGGCTGCTCACGGCGGCTTCAACCACCGCTGCGGGGGTATCGAAATCCGGGTCGCCCACCGACAGCAGAAATACCTCACGGCCTTGCTTGCGCAGGGCCTGGGCCTGGTAGTGGATGTCCCAGGCGGCAGTCGCGTCGCCGGCGATACGTTGGGTGAGCGTGGCGTAACGCATGACTGTCTCCCTGTCTGCCCGGCAGCGCCGCTGGTCCGAAACGCGCTGTCGGTAAACATAGCAGAGCAAGCACTGGCGTCAGCCCCCGCCCCCGCGGGAAAACGTTTGCCCGGGCAGGCGGCCGCCAGCCGGTCGTCAACAGGCCACTGTGACGGCGGTCATGCATTAACACATTTGTCATGTTTTGCGCGGAACGTTGCCGTGGCGACTGCTATGGTTAGATTCCGACGGCCAGGTAAGGCTCGTCTGACTTCTAACGTCGACATCACCCCGTTCAGCAACGAACAAGGAGGCTGGCATGAACAAGATGACGTTCCCCAACGCCTGCCAGGTGATGCGCTGGCATTTCCATCCTCTGGGTTTCGAAGCCAGCATGGATGCGCCACGCAGCATGGTCGCCCGTCTTTTCGACCGCGCCAGCGGTGAAACCCTGCTGGCCATCGCCGGCATCCCCTGCGCGGCAATCATGGCCGCCACCGATGTCGAGCGCATCATCGAAGCGGTAGAGGCCGAGATGGAGACCTTCGACCTGCGCTTCAATCCTCTACGCGACGCGGTCTAGCCTACCGTCTCACGCCGCGCGTCCAGCCGGTTCAAGAACTGCTCGGGCGGTACCGGCTGGCCGAGCAGGTAACCCTGCAGCGAGTCACAGCCCAACCGGGTCAGGAAATCCTGCTGACGGTCCGTCTCCACCCCCTCGGCAACGATCCGCAGCCCCAGTGCCTGGCCCAGCGCAACGATGGCCGAGACGATCGCCGCGTCATCGCTGTCCTGCTCCAGGTCGCGGACGAAACCTCGGTCGATCTTCAGTTCGTTGGCCGGCAGGCGCTTGAGGTACATCAGGCTGGAATAGCCGGTGCCGAAGTCATCGATGGACAGGTCCACGCCCATGTCCGACAGGCGCTGCAGCACCATCAGGCTGGCATCGGCGTCACGCATGGCGGTGGTTTCGGTGATCTCCAGGGTCAGCCGGTTGGCCGGCAGGCCGTTATCGGCGAGGGCCTGGGCGACGCTGTCGACCAGCCCGGCATGGCAGAACTGGATCGCCGACAGGTTGACCGCGATACGCCAGTCCTCCCGCCCCTCACCCAGCCATTGGCGCATCTGCCGGCAAGCCTCGCCCAGCACCCACTCGCCGATGGGGATGATCAGCCCGGTCTTTTCGGCAAGGCCGATGAAGCGGTCCGGCAGCATCAGGCCATGTTGCGGATGCTCCCAGCGCAGCAGTGCCTCGGCGCCGATGGGTTGGCGCGCGACGGCGTCGAATTTGGGCTGGTAATGCAGGCGGAACTGGCCATGCTCCAGCGCCGTGCGCAGGTCCTGCAGCAATTGCAGCTGCTGGCGTGCGTTACTGTTCATCGACGCGTCGAAGAAGCTGTAGCCGTTCTTGCCGGCACTCTTGGCGTGGTACATCGCAGCGTCCGCGTTGCGCAGCAGCTCATGCTGATCCAGGCCGTTGCCCGGGTAGAGCACGATGCCCAGGCTGGCCGACAGCATCAGGTCATGCTCGGCCACCCGGAACGGCTTGGCCATCAGGTTGACCTGCTTGGCCGCGACGTTCACGGCATCGTCCGGCTCGCCAAGCTCGACCAGCAGCACGAACTCGTCACCGCCGATACGCGCCAGGGTGTCCTGGCTGTGCAGGTGGCCGCGCAAGCGCGCCGCCACCGCCTTGAGCAGCAGGTCGCCGATATGGTGGCCAAAGGCATCGTTGACCGGCTTGAAACCGTCCAGGTCGATGAACATCAGGGCGAAGCAGCCGCCCTGCTCTGCCACCCGGCCCATGGCCTGCTCGATGCGGTCGGCCAGCAGTGTGCGGTTGGGCAGCCCGGTGAGGGTGTCATGCAGGGCCAGTTGGGTCAGCTCCTGGTTGGCCAGCGTCAGCGAACGCGCCAGCTCCGCCGTGCGCGCTTCCAGGCGCGCATCCAGCACCGAGGTGAGCAGTGCCACGGCCAGCACCGCCAGGGTGGTGATCAGCACCAGGTAATCGAGGCCATCGCCCGCCAGGCCATCGGCCAGCGCGCCGCAGAAGCTGCCCTCGGGGAAGTTCGCCGCCGCCATGCCGGTGTAGTGCATGCCAACGATGGCGATACCCATCACCACCGCCGCCACGCCACGCACCTGCCGTACATACGGGGTGTGCTGGCGCAGGCGGAAGGCGATCCACAGTGCCGCAGCCGATGCGCCTACCGCTATGGCCAGGGAGGCGCCGAACAGGGTCGGGTCATAGTCGATCCCAGGCTGCATGCGCAACGCGGCCATGCCCATGTAGTGCATGCAGGCGATGCCGGTGCCCATGATCAGCGCCCCGAAGCCCAGCTGCAGCCACGGCAGCTTCGGCTGGCTCACCAGCCACAGGGCAAAGCCCGACGACAGCACCGCGATCAGCAGGGACAGCGCCGTCAGCGTGGTGTCATAACCCAGGCTGATCGGCAGGCTGAAGGCAAGCATGCCGATGAAGTGCATCGACCAGATGCCAATGCCCATGGCCAGTGCCCCGCCCCCCATCCACAGATGCACGGCGCGCCCTTTGGCCGTGGCGATGCGCCCGGTCAGGTCGAGGGCCGTATAAGAGGCAAGAATGGCCACGCACAGCGAGATCAACACCAGCGAGGAGGAGTAACTACCGATCAGCATTTGCACTTCCAGGAGCAGGGCGAAGGGGGGCCCGGAAAAGCCGATGATTGTACTCAAGCTTTGACGAAACGCACGGGGTTTTCGCCAACGAGAATGGATCCAATGATTAGCTGAAAGCGGCGTAATAGCTGCGTTAGAGCCTTTGCAATAGCAGATACCGGCAGATTGCCACTTGTCGTCTGTTGCACCACTGCCAAAGCCATCCGCCATTGCCGGGCTTGCACTTGGCGGCGTTGGTCGGGCACCCTCACGCGCCAAGCGAAGCGACTCCAGCTAGTCTGTACAAGCCGCCACAACCTTTCACCACTGTTTCAGGAGCTCACGATGGCCACCAGGTCCGGGCACATGCCCTTGCTCGCCCTCCCCCTGCTCGCCCTGAGCCTGGCGCTCACAGCCGGCTGCTCGAGCAAACATGCCAGTACCCGCTATGCCGCCCAAGGCTCCAACTGTTACGCCAAGGCCATGCCCAGCAGCGGCGAAGGCGGCCTGGCGTTCGGCCCGACCCTGGCCACGGCCAGCCGCAAGTCGCTCGACAGCTGCATGCGCTATGCCGGCCGCTCGGGCGGTGCACCCAAGACCTGCCAGGTAGTGCTGGCCAAGTGCAAGAGCTGAACGGCTAACCGAGCGCTTCCTCGATCAGTGCCGCAACCTCCCGTGCGTGGGACGCCAGCGAGGCATGGCTGGCGTCCAGGGTGATGACCTTGCGGGGCTTCATCCGCTCCGACATCATCTGCTGGTTGGCCGGTGCGATCATGTGGTCCTGGCTGGAGATCTGGTACCACGAGGGCTTGTGCCGCCACGCCGGGTCGCTGACGTTGTCGCCAAAGGTACTGGCCAGCGGCGCCTTCTGCGTCACCGCCATCACCAGTGCATCGTCAGCCGACAGGTCCTGGCAGAAGCTTTCGTGGAACTTGTCGGCCTTGATCCACAGGTAGCCGTCGCTGTCCGGCTCAAGGTTCGGCGCCGCCACCGGCAGGTGCTGTTGCGTCAGGCCGCCGGGGCTCTCCCCGGCATCGGGTGCGAAGGCGGCGATATAGACCAACCCCATCACGTTCTGCGCATTACCCGCCTCGGTAATCACCGCGCCGCCGTAGGAATGCCCCACCAGCAGCACCGGCCCCTGTACCTGCGCGACCATCTTGCGCGTGCGCTCGGCGTCGTCGGCCAGGGAAGTCAACGGCAGCTCCACTGCCCGGACCTCACTGATCCCTCTGCGTGACAGTTCGATGATCACCCTGCCCCAATGGGCGGCGCCGCCCCAGAAACCGTGGACGAGAACAACTGTAGGCCTGGTGCTCATGGGCTTGCCTCTTCGCTGGGTGATCAAGGGACTTGGAGGTCGCTGAAACAGCATAGGTGACCGCCAGCCACGCTTTAGATGAAAGGTGGCAGGCGCCAGCCCTGCTCATGACCAAAGCGCTGCTTCACTCCCCTGCTTGCTGACGTTTCCAGCGTTCCAGGTTCTCGGTCATCAGTTGCTCTGGAAGCGGCCCTGCGACCAGCGCTTTGAGCTTGAGCGCCAGTTGCTCACGCAGTTCGGGGGTGTTGCAGGGGGACTTGTGCGACAGCGCCAGGTACAGCCCTTCGCTGGAGATCGGCGGCTCCAGTACCTCCAGCTGCTGTTCCTGGTCCAGGGTACGGGCCAGGGCCAGGCCCGGATAGCGTTCGAAAATCACGTAGTCATTGCGTTTGCGCAGCAGCTTCTCGAAGGCCTGGGTGGCGCTGGGCACCGCTTCGAGGCTGAGTTGCGCGCGGGCATAGTCGTCGAATGCCTGACCATGGCTGTTGTTGACCAAGGTGCCACCGCGCCGCCCCTTCAGGTCGGACCAGTCGCTATAGGCAAAGCCTTCGCCCTTGCGAACCCAGACCACGCTGGAGTTGAACAGGAACGGCGGGCTGACGAAATCGACCCACTGCTCCCGGGCCTGAGTACGAAAGTAGCCAGCCATCAGGTCGATGCGCCCGGTGTTCAGCTCTTCCTGGGCCCGCGACCAAGGGCCGGTGTAGAGGATCTGCACCGCCAGCCCGAGTTCGCTGGCCAGGTGCTTGAGCAGGTCGGCATTGGCACCGATCAGTTGCTGGGGGTTATGTGGATCGCGCCAGAGGTAGGGTGGGTATTCCGGGTTGCCGGTGGCGGTCAGTTGCCGGCACGGCTCATGTGCAAGGGTGAAGGTCGGCAGCAAGGCCAAGGCGAGCCATAACACCGACCGGTACCGACGTTGTGCGCTCATCGCGACCCTCTCGCTCCTGCGTGCCTGACAGAAATGGCCCTGGGGCGCTCCATGCACCGGCCTGGTCAACGTGCCCAAACTGCAGTGGCAGTAAGTCAAAACGGGCCCGATACAGTGTGCACCAGAAATGGCAGATCGCCACGCACTCATTTGGATTGGCGGCGCTCGTTCTCGAAGTCACTACCGCCCGCTCGTCATGCATCAGCATGGGAGTCCCTTTGCTACGCTTGGCTCACCGATCAGCTCAGTCCCCTTGGTCCGCCAGCGCCTGCTGCTCATCCCAGCCGCCCCCCAGCGCCGCAATCAACTGCACACTCGCCAACAACCGCCCCTGCAGCAGCGACAGTACACTGCGCTCATTGCTCAGCGCCGTAGTCTGCACGCTCACCACATCCAGGTAGCCGATCAAGCCGGCCTTGTACTGGTTCTCGGTCAGGCGCAGCGACTCGCGCGCCGCATCCAGTGCTTCCTGGCGCACCACGGCCTCGTCGCCGTACACCTTGAGCTGCACCAGGAAATTCTCGACCTCCTTGAACCCATCCAGCACGGTCTGTCGGTACTGGGCCACGGTCTGGTCATAGACGGCCACGGTGCGGTCCACTTCGGCGCTGCGCTTGCCGGCATCAAACAGCGTCAACGCCAACTGCGGCCCCACGGACCAGTAGCGGTTGGGCAACTCGATCCAGTTGTTGAAGCTGCTGCTGGAATAGCCGCCGCTCATGCTCAGCGACAGGTCGGGGAAGTAGGCCGCGCGGGACACGCCGATGTTCGAGTTGGCGGCCATGACCTTGCGCTCGGCCGAAGCGATGTCCGGGCGACGCTCCAGCAACTGCGACGGCAGCGCCACCGGAATATCGGGCAATGCCGGAATCGCCTCGGTCGCTGCCAGGGCAAAGTCGGCCGGCGCCTTGCCCATCAGCACCGCGATGGCGTTCTCGTACTGGGCCCGCTGCCAGGCCAGGTCGATCAGGTCGGCCTGGGTGCTCTTGAGCTGGGTGCGGGCCTGGGCCACGGCGTCCGGCCCAGCCACGCCAGCGCGGTACTGGTTTTCGTTCATCTTCAATGAACGCGCATAAGCGGCGACGGTCGCTTCGAGCAGGCGTTTCTGCGCATCGATCACCCGCAGTTGCAGGTAGTTCTGCACCAGCTCCGACTGCTGGCTGAGGCGGATCGCGGCCAGGTCGGCGAGGCTGGCCTGGGCGCTGGCCTCGTTGGCATTCAGGGTTTCGCGCAACTTGCCCCACAGGTCGATCTCCCAGCTGACACCAAGCTGGGCGTTGTAGGTGTCGCGGATACCGCTGCTGTTGTTCGACAGGCTGGAACTGGAGCTGCCGGTGCCCTGGGCCGAGCGGGTCTTGCCCACGGACAGGTCCAGCGAGGGGAACAGCGACGCGCGGCTGCTGCGCACCAGGGCCTGGGCCTGGCGATATTGGGCCGCGGATTGCGCAACGGTCTGGTTGCTGCGGTTGAGTTCCTCGACCAGCGTATTGAGCTGCGCGTCGCCGTAGATCTCCCACCAGGCGCCGCGGGCGATGGCGTCGGACGGCTTGGCCTGGGTCCAGCCTTCGGCCTGCTTGAACTGCGCCGGGGTGCTCAACTCAGGGCGATGGTAGTCGGGGCTCAGGGTACAGGCGCTGAGCATCGCCACGCACAGCCCGGCGCCAACCAGGCGCGAGCCGCGCCCCTGGGTCAGGCGCATGAGGGCACGGTGCAGGCGGGTATGGGCAAAGTTCATAGCGGAGTATCCAGGGCAGCGTCGGTGCGCACGCCGCGCCAACGGTTGAAACGGTGGCGCAGGCGGTCGAGGTAGAGGTAGACCACAGGCGTCGTGTACAGGGTGAGCATCTGGCTGAAGACCAGGCCGCCGATGATGGTCAGGCCCAGCGGCTGGCGCATTTCGGCGCCTTCGGCCTGGCTGAGCAACAGCGGCAGCGCGCCGAGGATGGCGGCAAGGGTGGTCATCAGGATCGGCCTAAGGCGCAGCAAGCAGGCACGGCGGATCGACTCTTCCGGCGACAGGCCGTCGTTGCGCTCCAGTTGCAGGGCCAGGTCGATCATCAGGATGGCGTTCTTCTTCACCACGCCGATCAGCAGGAACAGCCCCAGCAGCGAGATCAGGCTGAACTCGCCGCCGGTCAGGTACAGCGCGAGCAACCCGCCGACGCCGGCCGAAGGCAGCGTGGACAGAATGGTCAGCGGGTGGATGTAGCTCTCGTAGAGAATGCCCAGCACCAGGTACACCAGCACCAGGGCGCCGAGGATCATCAGCGGCTGGCCTTCGGTGGTCTTGGTGAAGGCATCGCCAGTACCGCCCAACTTGGCGATCACCGATTCCGGCAACCCCAGCCTGGCCACTGCACGCTCCAGCGCAGCCAGGGCCTGGTCGGTGCTGTAGCCCTCGGCCACATCGAACGAGATGTCTTCGGAGGCGAACTGGCCTTCGTGGCTGACGCGGTCGTTGGCCAGGCTGTTCTCGTAACGGGCAAAGCTGGACAGCGGCACGCGGGCACCGTCGGCGGTGATCACCTGCACCTGCTCCAGGGTGCTCGGGTCCCAGGCGTATTTGGGATTGATCTCCAGCACAACCTGGTACTGGTTGAGGCTGTCGTAGATGGTCGAGATCTGCCGCTGGCTGTAGGCGTTGTTGAGCACCGAGGTGACCATGTTCATGTCGATGCCCAGGCGCTTGGCCTGGTCACGGTCCACCACCAGGGTCACTTGCTGGGTGCCGGCGCCGTCGCGGGCATCGATGGCAGTCAGTTCGGGCAGCTTGCGCAGCTCGGCGGCCACCTTCGGGAACCATTCGCGCAAGGCGGCCAGGTCACCACTCTGCAGGGTGTAGAGGTACTGCGAAGTACTCTGGTCGCGGCCACCACCGCCCAGTTGCAAGTCCTGGTCGGCCATCAGGAACAAGCGGCCGCCGGGCACCTTGGGCATTTCCTTGCGCAGGCGTTCGATGACCTTTTGCGCGTTCTCCTTGCGCTGGGCGATGGGCTTGAGCCGCACCAGCATGAAGGCGTTGTTGGTGCCGCTGTTGCCGCCGATGAAGCCGGCGACGCTCTCCACGGCCGGGTCCTTGAGCAGCGCCCGGCGGTAGATCTCCATCTTCGGCTGCATCACGCTGAACGACAGGCCGTCGTCGCCACGTACGAAGCCCTGCAACTGGCCGGTGTCCTGCTGCGGCATCAGCGTCTTGGGCACCACCACATACAGGGCGACGTTGAGGGCGATGGTAGCCAGCAGGCTGAACAGCGTCAGGCGCTTGTGGCGCAGCGCCCAGCCCAGGCTGCGGTCGTAACCGGCGACCATACGCTGGTGGATGCGGTCGCTGAAGCGCTGCAGGCGGGTCTGCTGCTGCGGACCATGCACCTTCAACCAGCGCGAACAGAGCATCGGCGTAAGCGTGAGCGACACCACCAACGAGACGATGATCGCTGCCGCCAGGGTGATCGAGAACTCCTTGAACAAGCCGCGCACGATGCCGCCCATGAACAGGATCGACACGAACACCGCCACCAGCGAGACGTTCATCGACAGCAGGGTGAAGCCGACCTCCTGCGCCCCCTTGTAGGCGGCGCGCATGGGGTTCTCACCGTTCTCGATATGCCGGGAGATGTTCTCCAGCACCACGATGGCATCGTCTACCACCAGGCCGGTGGCCAGGATCAGCGCCATCAGCGACAGGTTGTTCAGCGAGAAGCCGCACAGGTACATCACCGCAAAGGTGCCCACCAGCGACACGGGCACGGCCAAGCTTGGAATCAGCGAGGCGCGGAAGTTGCCGAGGAACAGGTACACCACCAGTATCACCAGCGCCACGGCGATCAGCAGGGTGTGCTCGGCCTCCTTGAGGGTGGCCTTGATCACCGGCGAGCGGTCCATGGCCACGTCCAGCTTGACGCTGGCCGGCAGCAGCGATTGCAGGGCCGGCAGCTCGGCCTTGATCTGCTCGACGGTCTGGATGATGTTGGCGCCGGACTGGCGGTTGACCACCAGCAGCACCGCGCTTTCGTCGTTGAAGAAGCCGCTGTTGTAGCGGTTCTCCACGCCATCGGTGACCTTGGCCACGTCGGACAGGCGCAGGATCGCGCCGTTCTGCTGGCGGATCACGATCGGCTTGTAGTCTTCGGCTTTCTCCAACTGATCGTTGGCGCGCACCTGCCAGTTGCGTTCCTGGTCCTCGACAAAACCCATGGGCCGGCGCTGGTTGGCGTTGGCCACGGCGGTGCGCACATCGTCCAGGGCCAGGTTGTACTGGTTGAGCAGCTGTGGCTCCAGCTCGATGCGCACGGCGGGCAGCGAACTGCCGCCGATCTGCACCTCCCCTACCCCGCTGACCTGGGACAGGCTCTGGGACAGGATGGTGTCGGCCAGGTCGTACAACTGCCCCTTGGACAGCACTGAGGAGGTCAGCGACAGCACCATGATCGGCGCTTGCGAAGGGTTGATCTTCTTGTACGTGGGCATGCTGCGCATGCCACTGGGCAACAGGTTGCGGGTGGCGTTGATCGCCGCCTGCACTTCACGCGCGGCGCCGTCGATGTCACGGCCCAGGTCGAAGCCGATGATCACCCGGGTCGAGCCCTGGTTGGAGCTGCTGGTCAGGGTGGTGACACCGGCAATCGCACCGAGCTTGCGCTCCAGCGGCGTGGCCACGGTGGACGCCATCACCTCGGGGCTCGCACCGGGCAAGCTGGCCTGGACCACGATCACCGGGAAGTCCATCTGCGGCAGCGGCGACACCGGCAACAGGCCGAAGCTCACCCCACCCAGCAGCATGATCGCCAGGCTCAGCAGCATGGTCGCCACCGGCCGGCGGATGAAAGGACCGGACAGGTTCATGCGTCGGCCTGCTGTGCGTCAGCCGCTGGGCGCCAACGGCGGGCCAGGCGGTCGAAGTACAGGTAAATGACCGGGGTGGTGAACAGGGTCAGCACCTGGCTCACCAGCAGCCCGCCGACCATCACCAGGCCCAGCGGCTGGCGCAGTTCGGCACCGGAACCGGTGGCGAGCATCAAGGGCACGGCGCCGAACAGCGCGGCCAGGGTGGTCATCAGGATCGGCCGGAAACGCAGTAGCGCCGCCTGGTAGATCGCATCGCGCGGGCTCATGCCCTGGTGGCGCTCGGCCTCCAGGGCGAAGTCGATCATCATGATCGCGTTCTTCTTGACGATGCCGATCAACAGGATGATGCCGATGATCGCGATCATCCCCAGGTCATTGCCGCTGAGCAGCAATGCCAGCAAGGCGCCCACCGCCGCCGAGGGCAGCGTGGAGAGGATGGTCACCGGGTGGATATAGCTCTCGTAGAGCACCCCCAGCACGATGTACATGGTCACCACCGCGGCCAGGATCAACAGCAAGGTGCTCGACAGCGAAGCCTGGAACGCCGCGGCGGCACCCTGGAAGCGGGTCTGCACGCCGATCGGCATGCCGATCTCCTGTTG
This sequence comes from Pseudomonas sp. GZD-209, assembly GCF_049310485.1. NCBI lineage: Bacteria > Pseudomonadati > Pseudomonadota > Gammaproteobacteria > Pseudomonadales > Pseudomonadaceae > Pseudomonas > Pseudomonas sp. GZD-209. The sequence goes on along the minus strand of NZ_JBMOWQ010000003.1, from coordinate 6,283 downwards.
CACCTGCTCGATCACCTGCACCGCCTCGCCCAGGGACGCGCCATGGCCGAGGTTGAACGACATCATCACCGCCGGGAACTGGCCGATGTGCGAGATGGCCAGCTGGGCCTGGCGCTGTTCGATGCGCGCCAGCGCCGACAGGCGCACCTGGCCGCCGTCGGTGGCCTTGACGTGGATCGACTCCAGGGCCTGCGGGCCAAGGCTGGCAGCGGTCTGCGATTGCAGCACCACGCGGTACTGGCTGGCCTGGGTGTAGATGGTCGAGATCTGCCGCTGGCCGAAGGCGTCATACAGCGCGTTGGTAATCTGCGACACGCTGATGCCCAGGCGGCTGGCCATGTCACGGTCGATCACCAGGTACACCTGCAGGCCCTTGTCCTGCAGGTCGCTGGCCACGTCCTGCAATTCGGGGCGCTGCTGCAGGGCCTGCACCAGCTTGCCGCTCCACTGCGCGAGCAGCTCGGCGTCGGGCGAACTGAGGCTGAACTGGTACTGGGTGCGGCTGACCCGATCCTCGATGCTCAAATCCTGCACCGGCTGCATGAACAGGCGGATCCCCACCAGCCGGTCGAGCTGTGGCTGCAGGCGGTTGATCACCTGGCTGGCGGTGACGTCGCGCTCGCCGTGGGGCTTGAGGTTGATCAGCAGGCGGCCGCTGTTGAGGGTGGCGTTGTCGCCGTCCACGCCGATGTACGAGGACAGGCTCTGCACCGCCGGGTCCTTGAGGATCACGCCGGCCAGTGCCTGCTGGCGCTCGCTCATGGCGGCAAACGAGGTGGACTGCGGGGCTTCGGAGATGCCCTGGATCACGCCGGTGTCCTGGGCCGGGAAGAAGCCTTTGGGCACCGCCAGGTACAGCACCACGGTCAGCGCAAGGGTGGCCACCGCCACCAGCAGCGTCAGTGGCTGATGCTTGAGCACCCAGGTCAGGGCGCTGCCGTAGTGCTTGATCAGCCAGTCGATCCAGGCGCCGCTGGCACGGTAGAAGCGGCCCTGCTCTTCTGCCTTGGGCTCGCGCTTGAGCAGGCGCGCGCACATCATCGGCGTCAGGGTCAGCGATACCACCAGGGAAATCAGGATCGCCACCGCCAGGGTGATGGCGAACTCGCGGAACAATCGCCCGACCACATCGGCCATGAACAGCAAGGGGATCAATACCGCAATCAAGGAAAACGTCAGCGAGATCAGGGTGAAGCCGATCTGTTTGGCGCCCTTGAGCGCAGCCTGGAAGGGTGTCTCGCCCTCTTCGATATGCCGGGAGATGTTCTCCAGCATGACGATGGCATCGTCCACCACGAAACCGGTGGCGATGGTCAGGGCCATCAGCGTGAGGTTGTTGACCGAGAACCCGGCCAGGTACATCACCCCGAAGGTGCCGATCAGCGACAGCGGCACGGCGATGGACGGAATGATCGTCGCGCTGACCCGGCGCAGGAACAGGAACGTGACCATCACCACCAGGGCGATGGCGAACAGCAGCTCGTGCTGCACGTCGCGCACGGCGGCGCGGATGGTCTGGGTGCGATCGGTGAGCACCATGACGTCGAGGCCGGCGGGCAGGTTGTCGGTGATCGACGGCAGCAGTTCCTTGATCCGGTCGACCACTTCGATGACGTTGGCACCGGGCTGGCGCTGGATATTCAGCAGCACCGCCTCGTTCTGGTTGGCCCAGGCGGCCAGGCGTTCGTTTTCGGCGCCATCGACGATCTCGGCGACGTCCTTGAGGCGCAGCGGCGCACCGTTGGCGTACTTGAGGATGAGGTTGGCGTATTCCTCGGGCGAACGCAGCTGGTCGTTGGCGTCGAGCATCGACACCCGGGTGGGGCCATCGAAGTTGCCCTTGGGCTGGTTGACGTTGGAAGCGCCGATCAAGGTGCGCACGTCATCCAGGTTCAGGCCGTTGGCGGCCAGGGCATCGACGTTGACCTTGATCCGTACGGCCTGGCGCTGGCCGCCGGCGATGCTGACCATGCCCACGCCGCTGATCTGCGCGATCTTCTGCGCCACGCGGGTGTCGACCAGGTCGTTGAGCTTGGGCAACGGCATGGTTTTCGAGGAAATCGCCAGGGTCAGCACCGGGGTGTCGGCCGGGTTGACCTTGTTGTACACCGGCGGTGCCGGCAGGTCGCTGGGCAGCAGGTTACTGGCGGCGTTGATCGCGGCCTGCACCTGTTGCTCGGCAACGTCCATGTTCATGTCTAGGTTGAAGCGCAGCGTGAGGACCGACGCGCCACCGGAGCTGGTCGAGGCCATCTGCTCCAGGCCCGGCATCTGCCCGAACTGGCGCTCCAGCGGTGCGGTGACGGCACTGGTCATCACCTGCGGGCTGGCGCCGGGGTACAGGGTCATGACCCGGATGGTCGGGTAGTCGACCTGGGGCAAGGCCGCCACCGGCAGCATCTTGTAGGCGATCAGGCCGGCCAGGACGATGGCCAGCATGCTCAGCGTGGTGGCGACCGGCCGCAGGATGAACAGGCGGGAAAGGTTCATGCGCCCGCCTTGGAGCTCGATTTACCGGTGGTCTGTGCCGCGCCCTTGGCGTCCTGGCCCTGCAGGTGCTGGCCGGGGGTGGTGGGCACTTGCGAGCTGTCTTCGACCACATCGACCTTGGTGCCTTCGCGCAGGCGGTCGGTGCCTTCCAGCACCAGGCGATCGCCCGCGGACAGGCCTTCGAGGATCACGCTGTGCTGGCCATCGCTGGCCCCTACCTTGAGCTTGCGGATGTTGACCTTGCTGTCCTGGTTGACCACGTAGGCGAAGGTGCCGTCGTTGCCGAACTGGATCGCCGCGGCCGGGGCCAGCACCACCTGCTTGAGGGTGTCGGCCAGCAGGCGCACGTTGACGAACTGGTTGGGGAACAGCGCGTGGTCCTTGTTCGGGAACGTGCCCTTGAACTTCAGGGTACCGGTGGTGGTGTCGATCTGGTTGTCGAGGCTGCCCAGCACGCCGCTGGCCTGGAGCTTGCGATCGCCACGGTCCCAGGCTTCGACCGGCAGGCTGGCACCGCTGCGGTAGCGGGCAAGCACGGTGTCCAGTTCGGTTTCCGGCAGGGTGAAGGCGACGTTGATCGGCTCGGTCTGGGTGATCACCACCAGCGCGGTGGTGTCGTTGGCGGCGACCAGGTTGCCCAGGTCCAGTTGGCGCAGGCCCAGGCGGCCGTTGATCGGTGCACGGATCTGGGTGAAATCGAGGTTCAGGCGGGCATCGTTGACAGCGGCCTGGTTGGTCTTGACCAGCCCCTGGAACTGCGCCACCTGGGCTTCGGCGGTGTCGAGGGTCTGCTTGGCGATGCTGTCTTCGGCGTACAGGCCTTTATAGCGGGCCAGGTCGACCTGGGCGTTCTTCAGTTGTGCCTGGTTCTGCGCCAGGGTGCCTTCGGCCTGCTGCAGGGCAATGCGGTACGAGCGCGGGTCGATCTCGGCGAGCAGGTCGCCGGCCTTGACCTGCTGGCCTTCCTGGAAGTGGATCTTGACCAGCTCGCCGGCCACCCGGCTGCGCACGTTGACGGTGTTGGTCGCGGTGACGGTACCCAGGGCCTTGTAGTACAGCGGGAAGTCGCCGACGCGTACAGGCTCCACGCGCACCGGCACCGGGTCGCTCGAGGCGCCGAATCCCGGGCGCCCGCCCATGCCCATGCCTTTGCCCGGCCGGCCACCGCCAGTCGCTTCCGTGTGGACGGCCGCTGCAGGCCACAGCCACCAGGCCAGCAAGGCCACCAGCAGCAGGATCAGCAGGCCGAACAGCCAGCGACGAGGGGAACGGGAATTGGACACTTGCATGGGACGAACGAACCTTGTTCAGAGAAAGACGGCGGGAAGAGCGTGAACGATAAGCACTGGCATCGGATTAGCAAAGGAGCTTTACCCGTGCTTTACCTTCGGCTGACGTTGGTCAGGGGATGCACTTTAAATGAAAACGGCCTGGAACGTTGTCCAGGCCGTTACCGGGTGTAACCCAGTCGTGGGAGCGGGCTTGCCCCGCGATTGTGCCTTGAAGGCTCACATCACACCCTGACAAGACGCCATCGCGGGGCAAGTCGCATCGGCGCACCGCCGCTCCCACGCCGCCCCAACGGGCGCGCGGTGTTACTTCAGAACAGCCAGCGCCGCGTCGTAGTTCGGCTCATCGGCGATCTCGCCCACCAGCTCGCTGTGCAGCACCTTGTCGTTTTCATCCAGCACCACCACGGCGCGGGCAGCCAGGCCGGCCAGCGGGCCGTCGGCGATGGCCACGCCGTAGTTTTCCAGGAACTCGCGGCCACGCAGGGTCGACAGGTTCTTCACGTTCTCCAGGCCTTCGGCGCCGCAGAAGCGTGCCTGGGCGAATGGCAGGTCGGCGGAGATGCACAGCACCACGGTGTTGGCCACGTCGTTGGCCTGGGCGTTGAACTTGCGCACCGAGGTGGCGCAGGTCGGGGTGTCGACGCTTGGAAAGATATTCAGCACCTTGCGCTTGCCGGCGAAGTCTTTCAGCGAGGTGTCAGCCAGGTTGCCGGCAACCAGCGAGAAGGCAGGCGCCTGGGCGCCGACTTGCGGCAGATTACCGCTCACCTGAACCGGGCCGCCTTTGAGAGTCACTTGAGCCATGGGAAATCATCCTTAGTATGGGGTTGGTAAAAGACCCCGAGTTAAGCATGAAGCTGCGCAAGTGCCTATAAGCAAACATGAAATTGTTCTATTGCCAGACAATTCTTGTGGACAATAAAAAGCCCGGGTGGCGACAACCGACCCGGGATCTTGTGCTTTTCAGCAGTGAATCAGCCCATCAGGCCATACACCACCGAGGTCAGAGCCACCAGGCCGATGACAACCACGAACAGGTTCGACAGCGCACCGCTGTACTTGCGCATCGACGGCACGCGACGGATGGCGTACATCGGCATCAGGAACAGCAGCACGGCGATGATCGGGCCACCGAGGGACTCGATCATGCCGAGGATGCTCGGGTTAAGGGTGGCGACGATCCAGCACACCACCAGCATCAGTGCGGCGACCATGCGGTCCAGGGCCTTGGCGCCCGGGCGCAGGCCGGTCTTGACGATCATGCCCTTGAGGCCTTCGCTGGCACCGATGTAGTGGCCCAGGAACGACTTGGCGATGGCGATGAACGCGATCAGCGGCGCGGCAAAGGCGATGGTCGGCTGGTCGAAGTGGTTGGCCAGGTACGACAGGATCGACAGGTTCTGCGCCTTGGCTTCGGCCAGCTGGGCGCTGCTCAGGGTCAGCACGCAGCTGAACACGAAGAACAGCACCATCAGCACCATCAGCAGGTGGGCGCGGCGCAGGATCTGGCCGCTGCGCTCGTCGGCATGGTCACCGTAGCGGCGCTTCTGGTCGACGGCGAAGGCCGAGATGATCGGCGAGTGGTTGAACGAGAACACCATCACCGGAATGGCCAGCCACACGGTGTGCAGGAAGGCAGAGCCCGACGGCACTTGCGAGGCGGTGTCGAGGATGCCGCCGGTCCAGTGCGGCACCAGGTACAGGGCCAGCAGCGCCAGGGCGACGATGAACGGGTAGACCAGCAGGCTCATGACCTTGACCGTGGCCTGTTCACCGCAACGCACGATCGCCAGCAGGCCGAGGATCAGCACGAACGACAGGATCGCCCGCGGCGGCGGCGCGATGTGCAGCTGGTGCTCCATGAAGCTGCTGACGGTGTTGGTCAGGGCCACGCTATAGATCAGCAGGATCGGGAAGATGGCGAAGAAGTACAGCACGGTGATCAGCGCACCGGCCTTGATGCCGAAGTGCTCTTCCACGACCTGGGTGATGTCGCCGCCGCTACGCCCGGACAGCACGAAACGGGTCAGGCCGCGGTGGGCGAAGTAAGTCATGGGGAACGCCAGCGCCGCGAGGATCAGCAGCGGCCAGAAGCCGCCGAGGCCGGCGTTGATCGGCAAGAACAGGGTTCCGGCGCCGATGGCTGTGCCGAACAGGCCCAGCATCCAGGTGGTGTCGTGACGCGACCAGCTGCCAAGGGTGGCGGGGGTCGATTCTGCAAAGCGTTGTTCAACGCTTGGGGCCTGCTCATTCATTCCGGGTGAAGCTCCACTCGCAAGACTGCAACAGGCTGAGAATGGCGAAATAGACGTTTCGCCCAACTCAACCGGGGAAGAGGGGCGCGATTGTGCATGCAAAGGTTGCACTTGGGGAAGCCCCGTCCGAGGGACGGTTGCACTTGTCTGTACAAGAGACCCGGTTTTACGAGGGTGAAAGCATCGCGGGGGGGGGGGGGGGGGGGGGACCAAGAAAAAAAGGAGGGGGGGGGGGGGGGCGCGGAG